>JBEGRX010000010.1:0-18548 GCA_041180205.1 Actinomycetota bacterium
GCTGCTTCGACCACGCGGGCTGACATGCCGGCCTCGGCCGCCTTGCCCCAGGCACGTGGGTCGTAGAGCTTCTTGTTGCCAACTTCACCGTCAATGCGCAAGACGCCGTCGTAGTTCTTGAGCATGTGGTCAACAACCGGTCGGGTGTAGGCGTACTGCAGGTCGGTGTCGATATTCATCTTGATCACGCCGTATTTTACAGCGTCCGAGATCTCCTGCTCGGTTGAGCCGGAGCCACCGTGGAAAACAAGGTCGAAAGGCAGCTGCTTGCCATATTTTGCGCCGACTTCGTCCTGAATCTGCTTCAAAAGCTCTGGGCGAAGCTTGACGTTGCCCGGCTTGTAAACGCCGTGCACGTTTCCGAAGGTAAGGGCTGCCATATAGCGGCCATTCTCGCCTAGCCCGAGTGCCTCGGCGGTTGCCATGCCATCTGCAACGGTGGTGTAAAGGTGCTCATCGATGGCACCCTCGATGCCGTCTTCCTCGCCACCAACAGCGCCAACCTCGATCTCGAGGATCGCACCGATGTTCTTGGTTCGAGCCAAAAACTCCTTGGCAAGTTCTAGGTTCTGAGCCAGAGGGACCTCTGAACCATCCCACATGTGTGAGTTGAAGATTGCCTCGCCGCCAGCCTTTACGCGCTCCTCGGACAGCGCAATCAGCGGCTTTACGAAGCTGTCTAGCTGCTCGAAGTTGCAGTGGTCGGTGTGGAGCGCAACCTTAATGTCAAAGTTCTTTGCAACCTCGCGAGCGAAAGCGGCAAAGCCAAGTGCACCAGAAACGCGGTTCTTCACGGTTGGGCCCGACCAGTAGTCAGCACCACCGGTGGTCACCTGCAAAATTCCGTCAGATCCAGCGGCCTGAAGACCTGCCAGTGCGGCATTGAGGGTCTGCGAGCTTGAGACGTTGATCGCTGGATATGCGAAGCCACCGACCTTAGCGCGGTTAAGCATCTCGACATACTGTTCGCTGTTTACTACACCCATGAGAGCCTCCTTAGGCCTTAGCTGGCTCGCCCAGTAGGCGGCTGCGATCTGGAATTAGTTCTACGGTTGGTTCAACTAGGTTGTCAATCGAGTGCAGCCCACTGGTGGGTTGCTGAACCTTTGCGGCACCCCACTGCACAGCGGCCGCAATGCCTTCGGCGACATCAAAGCCAACTCCAAATGCCTCTGGAGTCGCTGGATGGCTGGTTACGGCTGCTAGGAAGCCTGCGATGGTGGAATCTCCAGCTCCAACTGTGTTGATTACCTTCACTGGTGGGGTATAGGCGTGGATTGCGTGGGTCTTGGTGATTGCGACGATGCCGTCGACACCGAGGGATGCCATCACGCAGTTCACGCCCCAGTCATTTAGCTCACGTGCAGCATCGATAACGTCACCGATGGTGTTCAAATCGCGTCCGACACACTCAGCGAGTTCGTGAGCGTTTGGCTTCATGATTGTTGCCTTGCCCTGTTGCGCCCAGTAGCGCAGCGCAGGACCAGAGGTGTCCAAAATTACCTTTACGCCCAGCGCCTTCATGCGATCGAAAAGTGGGTGAAGGTCGATTACCTCACCGGTTTCAACGATGTCTGGGTGAGCACCGGCTACCACGAGCCACTGAGCATCATTTTCGACAACAGTCTTCTCGGTTAGGGAGACGACAGCATCCCAGTCGCTCTGCTTTAGCGGTCTTGGGCTTTCGTTGATCTTGGTGGTTGGACCGTCATACTCAACAATTGTGGTGGAAACACGCAAGGTGCCCTCGATCCACAACGGGCTCAGGAAGCCCGAACCTGTGCGCTCTAGGACGCCAGGGTCAGCGTTGCCAATTGGCACCACGCCGGGTGCTGGGATGTTTGCTAGCTGTAGGCCACGAGAGACGTTGATGCCCTTACCTGCTAGCTCCTCACCAACGCGCTCGGCGCGGTTCACGCCACCTTCTACAAGGTTCTTTACGAAGTAGGTGCGGTCCAGCGTTGGCGACGGGGTGAGAGTAACGATTGGCGATTTGATGCCAGCCATTAGGGCTCCTAGATGTGAGAAAAATTAGATTTAGCACTCACACCGTTGTAGGTACCGCAAACACTATAACCAATAATCGACTAACTAGCGTTAGCCTTCGATTTCCTTGGCGGTAATTGTTGCGGGCGCTTCGGTAATTTCCTTTGGAGATTCAAGAGTCCCAATCCCGAGCTCGTTTTCATCGAGATCATTGAGCTTTCTAGCGGTAACCAACATTCGGGTCTCGAGCGAGGAGACAAAGGCGTTGTAGTCCTTGACGCTCGTGGTCATCGAACGTCCCAGTTTGTCGGCCAGCTGAGCCATCTTGCCGACTCGTTCGTAGAGTTCCTTGCCGAGCTTGAGCAGGTTCTTCAGCTGAGCTTCGTCAGCGTTTTGCCGCCAAATGTGACTGATGGTCTTCAAAACTGAGAACAGTGTCACAGGCGAGGCCACCGCCACGTTTTTCTTGAAGGCATATTCCAAAAGCCCAGCATCACTCTCCAGCGCTGCGGAGAGTAGCGACTCACTCGGGACGAAACAGATGGTGAAGTCTGGCGAACTGTCCAGGCCGGTCCAGTACTGCCTGGAACCTAGGTCATCGATGTGCTTGCGGAACGCCTTGACGTGCTCATCCAGCAAGCGCTCTCGCCTGGCGAGCTCATCTCCCGTTGCCAGCTCGGAAATCGCGCTTGCCTCCTGGTATGAGTTGAAAGGCACCTTGCTGTCAATCGCGAGTTTTTTGCCACTGGGAAGATTCACTACGACATCAACCCTGCCAGAGCCGGTTTCGGTGGAAATCGTGACCTGCTCAGAAAAATCTGCGTGCTTGATCAACCCAGCAAGTTCGATTAATTTGCGCAGCTGGGTCTCGCCCCAAACTCCCCGGAGAGAGTTTGAACTAAGCGCCTGAGCCAACTGCTGGGTTTGCTTGCGCAGCGTCTCATCGCTCTGCACTGCGTTTCTTAGCTGTTCAGAAATCGTATTGAACTGACTCGCGCGCTCTTTTTCTAGGTTGGCAACGACTTCGCCCATCTTGGTGAGTTGCTCTTTGACGGGAGCCAATTGAATCAGCACCTTATTTTCTTGCTCCTGCGCAGCACGCTGTTGCTCGAGCGCCTGCTCGGCCTTTGCGAGCTGCACTCGCAGTTCATTCTCGGTGGCAGCGAGGGCCGCCACCTGTGCAGCTAGCTGCGGATCTGCCGTTGGGGATTTGCGCTTGGCGATCCTAAAACCGATCAACGCTCCGAGCACTAGGCCAACGATGAGGAAATTGAGGGCAATCCAGATTTGAAATTCCATAATCGAAGTATTGCAGTCGCCTCAGACATTTAGTGGCTTGAGCGCCTGCTTGGTGGCCCGCAATAGGTCCTCCAGCGATTCGGCCTCGTGCCGGTTTGCCATGTGAATGACGATTCGAGCGCAGGCATCAGCATCCGCGAGCGCATCGTGATGGTTGAACTCCTCGTGACCAATTGCATATGCCACGGCGTTTAGGCGATAACTTTCCAGGTTGTAGCTCTTGCGAGCCATTAGCAGGCTGCAGCTATAACTGAGATCTGGCAGGTCAAAGCTCACCGCATCGCTTGCGGCTCGAAGCACCCCCATATCGAAAGCGGCATTGTGGGCAATAAAGGGCAGACCCTCGGTGAAAAGTAGCAACTCGGGCAACACGTCTTCCCACTGCGGGGCGTCAATAACGTCATCGGGGTGAATGCCGTGGACTCGAATATTGCCCTCGTGAAACCAGTTATGCGGAAATGGTGGCTGAAAAAGCATCGATAGCGACTCTTGAATTTGGCCATTTCTCACCCGAACCAAGCCCACGGCACATGGCGAAGCCGGTGATCCATTCGCGGTTTCGAAGTCGATTGCCACAAAGTCCA
Organism: Actinomycetota bacterium; assembly: GCA_041180205.1. Classification (GTDB taxonomy): domain Bacteria; phylum Actinomycetota; class Actinomycetes; order Actinomycetales; family Microbacteriaceae; genus Aquiluna. Next base: position 3,870 of record JBEGRX010000010.1, read on the forward strand.
AGGCCATCAGGCAATTATGAAGCAATAAACTTTCGCGGTGGCCTTAACTATCGGAATCGTGGGACTGCCCAATGTTGGCAAGTCGACCCTCTTCAATGCACTCACCAAGAACAACGTTCTGGCGGCGAACTATCCGTTCGCAACCATTGAACCAAACATCGGTGTGGTTAACCTTCCAGACGCCAGGCTCACCCGGCTTGCCCAGATTTTTGGTTCCGAGCGCATTCTTCCTGCACCAGTCTCTTTCGTAGACATCGCAGGCATCGTGCGCGGTGCGAGCGAGGGCGAAGGCTTGGGTAACCAGTTCCTGGCCAACATCCGCGAAGCGGATGCAATTGCTCAGGTAGTGCGGGGCTTCGCCGACTCAGACGTGGTTCACGTTGACGGAAAGGTTGACGCGAAGAGCGATATCGAGACCATCAATACCGAGTTGATTTTGGCCGATCTGCAAACTTTGGAGAAGACTAGACCTCGCGTTGAAAAAGAAGTAAAGGGCAAGAAGGCTGAGCCAGAAGTCTTAGAAACCATCGACGAAGCACTCAAGGTGCTAAACGATGGCACCCCGCTATCGCTGAGCAAGGTTGACCTCGGTCCGATCAAGGATCTAGGACTACTTACCGCCAAGCCAATCCTGTTTGTGTTTAACGTGGATGAGGCCGTGCTCACCAACGAATCAAAACGAGCCGAGCTTGCCGCTCTGGTTGCACCTGCCAAGGCAGTGTTCTTGGATGCAAAGGTTGAATCTGAGTTGATCGACCTAAGCCACGAAGAGGCTCAGGAACTGCTGCAGTCCCTTGGTCAAGAAGAATCTGGTCTTGATCAACTTGCCCATGTTGGGTTCCAGACTCTAGGACTTCAGACTTACCTGACCGCAGGTCCTAAGGAGTCGCGCGCCTGGACTATTCGAAAGGGCTGGAAGGCACCTCAAGCGGCCGGTGTAATCCACACCGACTTCGAGCGCGGCTTCATTAAGGCTGAGGTTGTGTCATTTGCAGACCTAGATGCCGCTGGTTCGATGGCAGAAGCCAAGGCTCAGGGCAAGGTTCGCATGGAAGGTAAGGACTACGTCATGAACGATGGTGACGTAGTGGAGTTTAGATTTAACGTCTAAATCGGTGCGCATGCGGTTAGCCGTATTTGCCGGAATGTGGCCTGAATGGCGCTGATAACTTGGCACCATGAATTTTAAAGACTCTCAAAAATCTGGTTTTAGCTTTGCTTCGATAATTGCACTGGTCGCATCGCTGCTGTTCTTCTCGGCACCGAGCGCTAGCGCCACCAACGACCTTGTCGATCAGGGTGACAGCAACCGAATTATGACGGTAGCAAATTCGTCGAATTCGTGGACTATCGCCCAGAATTCTTCGGGTGCCGACGCCATGAAATTCACCACATCCGCCCTGCCAATCACCGTGACTATTAATGTCAGGTCGGTATGGAACACTCAAGCCGTCAACAGCAGCACTTTCGGGTGCAATCTCTACAACGGCTCAACTTGGCTTACCTCATCAGCCGGCGTTTCCATCGCCACGGTCGGTGCAGACTCAGCCTCGATTAGTTGTGCTCTGACCTTCACCTCTTTTCACTCCGGTGAGTTTGAAATCGGATCTGCCCGCACTCAGGGTAACTATGGGCGCGTTCGCTACATAGTCGAAGGCATATCAGGTGGCGGTAGCAGCGCACCAGACTGTCAGGTCAACGGCAGCCCAGCCACCATCGCACAATTAGGAAGCAATCGCAGCACCCTTGCTCCCGGTGAGTTTTATCAAACCACTCTCGGAGGTCAAGTAATTAGCTCACCGTGTGGCATATCTCTAAACGGTGGTTATTGGGTACGCCTCTCGGTCAACTCAACTGTCGTAACTGTTTCAGGTGGCGCTCAGGTAACGCGTGTAACTTTTACCAACGTCGCGCCTGTCAGCTATTCCCAGCTCGTAACCGATTTGGCGAACCGTGGCTACAGCACCCCGATTCAGTCTGGGGACGTTTGGAAGCGCGAGTACTTCACCTCGACAACCTCACCAGTTTCTGGAGATATCCCGGTAGCAACGGTTACCATGACGCTTGGTGTCTCCGGCGTTTCCGCACCGACTCCAAGCGTTGTTGTCAGGCCGGTCTACGAGGGTCCGCGAATTATTACCACCTTGACACCACGTCCAATCCTCTCTGGCGGTGCGCTGGTCTTCAAGGGCGAGGGCCTCTCCGCCATTACATCGGCGACCATTGGAGCTAAGGACGTCTCCATGAGCTACAGCGTGGCTAATGGCCTAGCCATTGGAACGCCAGCTGGCCTGGCACCAGGAAAGTATGACCTGGTGATGCAGTCCAGCTACGGCACACTGACCCACATCAACGCCGTTACCATCAAGGGGCCAACTCCAACCCAAACCATTGGTTTCAAGGGTGAGGGTGAGTACCTAAACGAGGCTCAGGTTGCCCAGTTGGTCGAATTCAATTCCAGCCTGAATGCCGACTACGAGAAAGTTCGCTGCATCGTGAATGCCGCCGATGTCGAAGTTGCTAAGGCAATCGCACTTCGCGTCTGTGCTCACGTAGCTCGCGGTGAAGCTCGCAACGTCGAGGTAATCCAGGATGTTCGCAGCACCTACCAGGGCTCTGGATTCTGGGTTCGCGTTTACGCAAAGGGCTAATTACACATAAGCAAACGGCGGGGAGTTATCTCCTCGCCGTTTTTGCTTAACATGGGCAATCGAGCGCTGGGGATAGGGTTGTTCCAGAAATAAACAATCAGGAGCAAGCTTGAAGATGCGTATGGCAATTGCCTTGGTGATCGCCATGCTCTTGCCAGCTCCGGCGATGCAAGCATCGGCCAACCCGGTAGAAGACATCGTTGCGCGACTCTCCGTTGCCTTCTCTCAAGCCATCGAAGGTGCCGGAACTGCCCGATCAGTCTCCCAAACAGTGACCATGGTAGATCGGCAAGGCGCGCTGACGCTGAATGCCCCTGTTGGATCCCAAATCAGGATCCTGGAATTCCGAATGTTTTTGTGCTCAGCGCAACAGGCTGCCGTGCAAACAACAACCACATCGACTCCAGTTGGTTGCCGCAACGTTATTTCACAGCTCACTGGGAGTAAAACCGAAACCACGTTCGTTCAGACCAGGCTAACCCGAGGCATTTTGATAGATGCATTTAGTGTCGGGTTTCCATTCTTGACGCCAAGGGTAGTTGTTCAAGACGCTTCGGGAAATACCGTCAGTTTTTTTGGTGATTCTTCACCTTGGCAAATACCGGATAGCAGTCCGCTTCCTCCAACTGCTGGTTCTGAGTATGTAGGCCCTCTTATTCTTGGCAATTACTCCACGCGGGGCACGAGAGCTGGAGAAAGTGTCAGTTTTCGGGGGCAAAAGTTAGATGCAGTGTTCGCCGCATCAATAGGTTCCGCCAGTGCAGGGATTTCTGTCGATGGGGTTGGAAATTTGACCGTGGTGACCCCTGCTTCTCTCCCACCTGGAATCTATGACCTGGTGTTGCAATCCAGATACGGGACTCTGGTCAGCCAAAATGCGATTCGAATCAAAGCCGAGACCCCCGATAAAAATATTGCGTTTCGAGGTGCAGGTCGATACCTAAATGAGCGACAGGTTGACGGTCTGCTCACGTTCCGCGACAGCCTCACTAGAGATTATGAAAAGGTTCGGTGCGTTGTAAACGCTGCAGATTCTGCCGTGGCGAGGTCAATCGCTACCCGGGTCTGTGCCAACATCGCTCGCGGTGAATTGCGAAACGTTGAAGTTACTCATGAAGTTCGAACTACCTTCAATGGTTCGGGCTTCTGGGTTCGCGTTTACGCAACTGGATAGCGCACAGACAAGTATTCTTGGCCTTGAATCTAAGGAGTTACTGATGGCTGCAGACAAACTAATTTCATCCGGTGGACCATGGGAGTCAGTGATTGGTTATTCGAGGGCGACCGTGACCGGCCCGTTTGTTCATGTCTCGGGAACCACTGCAACCGTAGATGGCAAGTTGCAGCACGAGGGTGATGCCTACGGCCAGACCAAGGTGGCTTTTGAGATTATCGAAAAGGCCCTTGCCCAGGCCGGTCACACCCTTAGGGACGTAGTAAGGATTCGCATTTACCTAGCCAATGAGGCAGACATGGATGCTGCTGGCAAGGCTAATGGTGAGCTTTTCTCAGAGATCCGCCCGGCCCTCACGATGCTGGCAGGACTGAAGTTCATCAACCCGCAGATGCTGGTTGAGATCGAAGTGGATTCATACAAGCAGTGATTTTGCTGTGTCGGTGCTTTGATGCCAATCAAGTCACATAGACTCTGGAAATGAGCGCAACACTTTCCACGGCCCAAACTCACTTCGCGCAGGTCCTGAACCTGGTTCGAGACGCCGGGTATCTGAACAAAAAGCCAAGTTTTTACATCATCCGCCTAATCGCTATTAGCTTGATTGCAGGTGCGCTATGGACCGGAGCTGGCTTTTTAGCTTGGGCCGCAAACCATAACGAATGGTGGATGATTGCCGCCTTCGTGCTGGTTGCGCTTTTGGGAGTAATGAGCGCTCAGTACGGTTTTATTGCCCACGAGGCAGCACACCGCCAGATCTTTAGAAACAACAAGCTGAATGACTGGACTGGTTTGGTGTTGGCCAACCTTTTTGCTGGCCTGTCTTACGGTTTTTGGCTTCGCAAGCACAACAAGCACCACCAAAGGCCAAACCAAATCGGTGAGGATCCAGATATTGCTATTCGAGTTCTAAGTTTCACCACCGAATCCAAGCTGGAGAAAAAAGGCATCGAGCGTTGGTTCTCAGATCGTCAGGGCTACCTATTCCCGATTCTGCTGCTTTTCACGGGTTTTGACCTTCTGCTTGATTCGCTGGCTGGATTGGGTCGCAAGGATCGCCCCATCGGAATTCGGCTACTTGAGTTTTCGCTGATGCTGGTTCGTCAGTTCGCGCCGTATGTGGTTTTGGCCATCATGTTTGGCCCTTTCTGGGCCATGGCGATGTGGTTTGTAATGATGATGAGCTTTGGCTTTTTCATGGGTGCAGCCTTCGCTCCAAACCACAAGGGCATGCCACTGGTGGCCAAGGATTCCAAGTTGGACTTCTTTTCTCGTCAGGTTCTCACCTCTAGAAACATCAAGGGCAGCTGGCTAAAGGACAACCTCATGGGTGGTTTGAACTACCAGGTTGAACACCATCTGTTCCCTTCGATGGCCAGGCCATACCTACGCAAAGCACACGCCATCGTGGCAGAGCACTGCCGCCAGAATGACATCACTCTGGTCGAGATGAACCTGCTTGCAAGTTACAAAGTCATCATGCAGCACCTAAACAAGGTGGGGCTTAGCAATAACGCTGACCCATTTGTTTGCCCTATGGTCGCGGAATTGCGCCCTAGAAACTAAATCTCGTGTCAAAAGCCGATGTAGATCAATACCTCGAGGGATTGCCAGCGGAGGCAGTTTTTTCGCTGCAGGCCCTTCGTCGCCAGGTACTTGAAATCGTTCCAAACGGTGAAGAGTGCATCTCATATGCCATGCCCTGTGTGAAGCTAAATGGCAAGGCAGTGGCGGGTTACGCAGCTTTCAAAAAACACATCGGCTACTTCCCACACTCGGGAAACATCGTGCCGCAACTCTCTGAGGAGCTGGCGAATAGAAAACAAACCACCGGTGGCTTCCAGTTTGAACTGGGGGAGGTGCTACCTGACGACTTGGTAGGCAAGCTGGTTTCGCTTCGTCTCAAGGAGCTCGGTGAAAAGTATCCGGATATGGATTTCGGGCTTTACTAAGTGAATTCTTGGGTTAACGCAAGGTAAACAACCCTGGCTCTCTCTACGCTTTTCTCGTGAGCCTAACCAAAAAACTATTCCTTGCCGAGGGCACACAGGTACCCTGTGTGAACCTTCCCATGGACGTGGATCTGGGAGATGTTCACCCTTGGGCTGCCTCGCTTGCCGCGGCCATCGAACTGGTTGCCGATGGTAAATCCCCAGCATTCATCTACTTCGCCGAGAGTGCTTCCGAACTCAAGCTGTTCAAGGACGAGCTAAAACTTGCCTATAAAAACAAAATTGGGTTTTGGGTCGCCTATGTAAACAATCCAGCTCCTGAGCCCGAGCTCAGTCGCAAAAAGCTTCTAAAGCGAATGAAAAAGGCCGGGCTAAAAGCCAGGGCTGAGGAAGTTATTGACCGCAATTGGAGCGGACTTTACTTCTCAAAAAACAAGGTCAAATAACGTAAAACTCATCACCGGTTAGATTGAGCAATCTGGCGTTGAAGCCCACCGCTACCGTTCCCGGCGGCATGCTCTTGGTCACCACCGCGTTTGCGCCAACGGCGCAGTCATTACCGATGGTGATGTTTCCAATTAGCTTGGCCCCAGCTCCTAGGGTGACTCGGTCACCGATGGTCGGATGACGTTTGACGGCCTCGAGAGTCTTTCCACCGAGAGTAACGCCGTGATACATCAGCACGTCATCGCCGATGATGGCGGTCTCACCGATCACAACGCCGACACCGTGGTCGATCACAAAACGACGTCCGATGGTGGCGCCCGGGTGAATCTCAATCGCGGTCCACAGCTTCACCCAGTTGGAAAGCATGCGGCTTAGGATTCGAAGTTTTAGCCTCCACAATATGTGTGCAATCCGGTAGGCCCAGATGGCGTGCAGGCCTGGTGAGGTTAGAAAAAGCTCCAGCGCACTTCTGGTGGCAGGATCGCGCTCCAGACCTACCTTGATGTCTTCGAAGATTCTCACTGCTTAGCTTGGTATTCCTCTTGGAGGTCGCGGTAGAGGGTCGAGGAGACATACCTCTCGCCAAACGACGGAATGATAACCACGATGCTCTTGCCAGCAAACTCAGGTCGGTGCGCAACCTCACGCACGGCCCAGATTGCTGCACCGGATGAAATTCCGGCCAAGATGCCTTCCTCGGCGGAGACTCTGCGTGAGTACTCAAATGCCGAGGCGTTTGGAGCTGATAGCACCTCGTCGTAAACCGTGGTGTCCAAAATCGATGGGATGAAGTTAGGACCAATTCCTGCCAGTGGGTGGCCGGCAGCCTCGCCTCCGGTCAGAAGCGGCGATGCCGCAGGTTGAACCGCGAACACCTTGATGTTCGGGTTTAGCTCCCTTAGGCGCTGGCCGGTGCCGGTGATCGTTCCGCCGGTGCCGCTACCAGCCACCAGAGCATCTACCTGACCGTCTAGGTCACGCCAGATTTCCTCTGCGGTGGTTTCGCGGTGGATTTTAGGTCCTGCAGGATTGTCGAACTGACGAACCAATACGCTGCCTGGAATCTGCTTACCGAGCTCTTCAGCGGTTGCAACCGAGCCCTTCATGCCTTCAGCTGCCGGAGTTAGCACCAGCTCAGCTCCGTAGGCACGAATCAAAATCTTTCGCTCCAGGCTCATCGAATCTGGCATCACAATGATGGTGCGGTAGCCGCGAGCTGCACCGACCATGGCGAGACCAATTCCGGTGTTACCGGAAGTTGCCTCGATGATCGTGCCACCTGGGGCAAGCTCGCCAGATGCTTCGGCAGCATCGACCATGGCAATGGCTAGGCGGTCTTTTACGCTGGAGGATGGGTTATAAAACTCGAGTTTGGCATAGACGTTGGCGGCAGCGCCGTCCAGCACTCGATTTAGCTTTACCAGGGGAGTATTACCGAATACCTCGGTGATGTTGTTATAGACCCGCATTTAATCTCCAGACTTGAACCATGGAAGTTTAACCACTCCCGACTATGAATGTTCCCTCGGTTACCGATAGTTTCGAAGGCTTTCAGTTTTTCTCAAGCTTTGTCACCTAGATTTTTCAGCTATGAGAATCTTGTTGGCTTCCGCATCTATTGTCTCCATGCTCGCATTATCGGCCTGCAGTCCGCAGGAGCTGGTTAGTGCGGCTGCCGATGCGGCTGCCTGCACCGCGATGGAGTCAACCCTCACCGCTACCGCAGCCGCTTATCAGGAGGGCCTGGTGGACTCCGGGCTGATTTCGCAGGTAGACGCATTAGTTGGTGAGCAGGTTCGCGGCGTGCTGTCCTCCGGGCTGTCCCAAGACCTGGCGGACCTGTTGGCGATCGTCGATTCCAACGAATCGGTTGAGACCGCAAAGGCCAAGGTGGCAGCGTTGACCACATCTATTCAGGAAAAGTGCTCAGCGGTGGGCGTGGAGTTTAGTAACTAACGACCCAGTTCATCGTCGATGATGTGACCCTTGCGAATCTGCAGGGCAACTGGGATGGCAATTAGGCAAGATCCAAATAGTAGCCAAAGCGACGCATCCCAGCTTCCGGTAACTTCGCGCAGCACCCCAACCGAGAACACCATGAACGATGCTGTGCTGTAGCTGACTCCCTGCCCAAATGCGCTCACCGCCAAAACCGTAGCCCGCTCCCTGGCTCGCAGGTTGAACAGAGTTAGCGCTAGCGGGAACATGGTTGGGCCAAAACCAAATGCCACCACCCACAGCCAGGTGAGTGAAGCATCGCCAAAGATTAGCCCCAGAGCCCCGGCGATACCCGAGACAAATGAAAACCAAACGATTGGGCTCTGCGACCTCGGGTATCTGGTGCTCAAAATCGGCATGATCAAAGAAATTGGTAACCCGATCAGAGCAAAAAGGCTCAACAGCAGACCGCCCTCGATCACACTGACTCCTTGGTGCTCAACCAACAACAGTGGCAACCAGGCAAATGACACATATCCAATAATCGCGGTTACCGCCTGCATGCCGGCAATCGCCACCGCGGTGGGGGAGCGCCAGATTGCCTTGTGTCCTTCGGCCCGCTCAGCCTTAAGCTCTGGGGTTGAGTTACTGAGCAGAAAGCTAAGGGGTGCAATCGTTAGTAGTGCCAACAGCGCCCACTGGCCTAGCGAAAAACGCCAGCCGGCTATTTCGGAAATTGGTACCGCCACAAAAGATGCCATGGTGGCTGAGATTGCGGTCAGGGTTAGGTAAAAGCTAGAAACTAGCCCGACTCGATTTGGAAAGTACTTCCGCACCATCACAGGAAGCAGCACGTTACCGATCCCCATGCCCAAAAGGCTCAGTAGCGAGCCAAAAAACAGGGCGGTGGCATCCCAGGCCAAGGCTCTGAGCAGGTGACCGGTGATGATCATCAAAACCGTAAGCAGCAGGGTTTTCTCGACGCCCATAAACCGAGCCGGTCGGTAGCTAAGCGAACTTGCCAGAGCAAAAGACAGGGGAGCTGCTATGCCCAATAACCCAATAGTCACGATTGGAAGCGCGATGTCTTGTTGGATGTAGCTGACCACCGGGCTGATTGAGCTGACTGCGGTTCTTAGGTTGATCGCTAAAAGAGCAATCGTTGCAATTGCTAAGAACCGACCGCGGTTGGCAAGTTTCACTTCAAAGCTTGCTGGAACTGGTTGTGGAGAATGCCGTTAGACGCCATCACCGAGGAACTGGCATCAGTCAATGGACCAGAAAGCGCACTAAAGCTTCCGCCGGCTTCCTCGACGATTGGCACCAGAGCCGCGATATCGTAAATCTTGAGGTCATGCTCAGCAACCAGGTCGATGCTTCCTTCAGCCAGCAGCATGTAGCTGTAGAAGTCGCCGTAGGCACGTGTGCGCCAAACCTTGCGGCTCAGCTCGATTAGTTGATTGAGCTTGCCGGCTTGATCCCAGAGCTGGAGATTGTTGTAGGAGATGGACGAATCTTGCAGCTGCGAGATTCTGGAAACCTGTAGGGCTCTGACGGAGCCGTTGACATCCATCGTGAATGCGCCATTACCGCGCTGCGCCCACCAACGCCTGCCCAGAGCAGGGGCAGAAACCACGCTGGTGGTGATCACGCCATCGACTCGCAAAGCAATTAGCGAAGCCCAAATTGGCACACCGCGCAAATAGTTGGCCGTGCCATCGATTGGGTCGACAATCCAGTTGCGATGGCCTGAGCCGGTGTTTTCAAATTCTTCGCCGATGAAGGTGTCTTCGGGCCGATATTCCGTCACCAGGCTGCGCAGTTCTGTCTCAACGGCTCGATCGGCATCTGTGACTGGAGAGCGATCTGGCTTTGACTCTACAAACAGATCGAGAGCTCGAAAGCGCTTGAGCGCAATTTCATCGGCCTGATCGGCCATTTTCAGGGCGAGGTCTAGATCACTAATCATTGAAGTTAATCTACCGAGCCAATCGCCAACACGAGCCTGCGGAAAGAATCTAGCCTCGACGCCGAAAGCTTTCCGGCTGCAACCGTGACATCCAATTCGCAATCCGGGGCATCGGATAGGTGTGAGCAGTCCCTTGGGCATTCGGCGCTCGCGGCATCCAGGTCGGCAAAACCTTTGAGCAGTCCAATCGCATCAATGCCCCGCAGTCCAAAAGTCCTGACCCCTGGAGTATCGACAATCCAACCGTCCGGCACTGGAATTGCCTTGGCTGAACTCGAGGTGTGCTTGCCCTTTCCAGTGACCTCGTTGACCTCACCGGTTGCGCGCTCATACTCAGGTGCTAGCAGGTTGATCAATGATGTCTTGCCAACACCGCTGTGGCCAACAAAGACCGTGGTGTGGCCTGCCAGCAGGGCTTCTAGCTCGGCAAGATCCGGAGTGTGCTTGGAGTGCTTGAAAACCTTTAGATCAAACCCCTCAAAGCCGGCAATGAAATCGCTTGGGTCGGCAAGGTCACACTTGGTCATGATCAGAATTGGCGAAAGGCCGGCGTGCACGGCGGCGACCAGGTACCTATCTACCAATCTGGGTTTTGGTTCTGGGTTGGCGGCAGCCATAACGATTGCGAGCTGGTCGGCGTTTGCGACGATGGTTTGGTCGCCGACTTCGCTTTCGTCACTTGAGCGAGTGAGCTCCGAGGTTCGCGGTTCAATGCGAACAATCCTTGCCAGCGCACCTTTTTGATCGGACACCTCGCCGGCGAGTGCAACCCGGTCACAGGTGACACAGCCCTTATTTCTTAGCTCTTTTGCCAAGGTTGCCAAGACCTCGCGACCATCGTCTAGGAGCACCTTGTAACGCGCCAGGTGAACCTCTAAAACCATGCCCATCAGGGCGTTGTCGTGAGTTGGGCGACGCTTGGTTCTGGGCTTGGAACCCTTGGGGTTTGGTCTGATTCGGACATCATCCTCGTCGAGGTCCATGCCTGGACCTGGCTCAAACATCCAGGTCAATTCGACTCCAGCATGGTTTTCCACAGCTTCACAAATTCCGGCATCGTCTTCGAGGTGGTAGCAATGTTTTCAACCTCAATGCCATCGATACGCAGCCCGAGAATCGCGGCTGCGGTTGCCATCCGGTGATCTTCGTAGGTGTGCCACACCCCACCGTGCAGTTCTGCCGGGTGAATTTCTAACCCGTCTTCGAGCTCGGTGACCTGGCCTCCGAGCTTGTTGAGCTCATTGGTGAGGGCGCTGAGTCGATCGGTTTCATGACCCCTGAGGTGAGCAATGCCGGTTATCCGGCTGGGGGTATCGGCAAGTGCCGCAAGCGCTGCAATTACCGGTGCCAGTTCGCCACCGATTGATAGGTCGATTTCTAGGCCGTGAATTTGGCCACTACCTGAAATTGTCAACACGTCATCGCGCAGCTGGCAGACAGCTCCCATCATGGGCAGAATTCGAACAAATTCTGCACCGACCTGGGTTGTGGTAGTCGGCCAGTTGGGAATCCGCACCTCACCGCCGGCGACCATGGCGGCGGCCAAGAATGGTCCGGCGTTTGAAAGATCCGGTTCGATGACTTTGCGACCGCCGGCGATTGGCCCCGGTTCAACTCGCCAGGTTCGCTCATCAATTGCGTGAGCTGTGACACCGCGTTGACGCAGGGTTTCCAATGTCATTTCAATATGGGGGAGGGAAGGTAACTCTTCTCCGATGTGCCTAAGCGTTAGGCCGCTCTCAAACTTCGCAGCTACCAGCAGCAATCCAGAGACGAACTGGCTGGAAGCTGAAGCGTCGATCTCCAGAAGCCCCCCTGCGACGCTTCCGGTGCCCAGCACGGTAAAAGGCAGTGACTTAGTGTCGGCAACCACCTCGACGCCGAGTGCTCTAAGCGAATCGATTGTGGTGTGCATTGGGCGACGTCTTGCACCTTCGTCACCGTCAAAGGAAATTTCTCCGGTGGCCAACGTGCTAAGTGGCGGCACAAAGCGCATAACGGTTCCGGCCAGGCCGCAGTCAATGGTTGCCGGACCGCGCAGCGTTTCCGGTGTGACCAGCAAATCATTACCCTGCCACTGACAACCGACCCCGAGTGATTCCAGCGCTGCGATCATGAGCTTGGAATCACGCGATACCAGTGGCGCAACCAGCCGGGTCGGCTCGCTCGCAATTGCAGACAGTAGAAGTTCTCGGTTGGTTAGAGATTTTGAACCGGGCAGTGCAACCGTGGCATTCAAAACGCTCCCTTTGGGAGCAGGCCAGAGCGGTTGCGTAGAAGTCATTAGGTCAAAGATACCCAATCTGCGGCAATCCCGCCTTGTTGTGCAGCTTCGCCTTTGTGTCCAGATTGCAACTATTGGGCCCAGCTTTACGCTTGCCAGCAGGAAAAACCCCAATAGACTCACAACTGATGCAAAATCCGAAGTCCGAGAAACTTATCTCGTTTGAAACACAAGCCCTCCCACTTATGCCGCAGCTCTACGGTGCAGCACTTCGTTGGACCCGTAACCCAAGCGATGCGGAGGATTTGGTTCAGGAAACTTTTGCAAAGGCCTTTGCCGCCTGGGGGAAGTTTGAGCAGGGAACGAATCTAAAGGCCTGGCTTTTTAGAATCATGACCAATACCCACATCAATCTCTACAACAAGCGAGCCAAAGATCAGGCCAAAACCGCATTAGATGACCTTGAAGACTGGCAGGTTGGTATGGGAGAGTCGCTCACCACGTCCAACACGCGAAGTGCTGAAGCCGTTGCGATGGATAATCTTCCGTCTAAAATCATCCGCGATGCACTAGATCAGATTCCTGACGAGTTCAGAATGGTGGTTTATTACGCGGTGGTAGAAGGCTTGCCATACGCCGAAATAGCCGAAGTAATGGACACTCCGGTGGGAACCGTAATGTCTAGATTGCATCGCGGGAAGAAAATGCTAAAAACTTTGTTATCTGATTATGCCAAGCAAGAAGGCTATCGGGTCGTAGAGGAGGAATAGTGAAGCAGGTTGACTGCGAAGAAGTAAAGCGCAGCGTCCACGAGTTCCTACACTCAGAGATGCAGGCGGAGCAGCAGGATGACATCACTGCTCACCTTGCCAACTGCGATTCATGCGAAGAGCACTACGACATTGAGATTGTTTTCAACCAGGTAATTCAGCGCTCTTGCGATGAGGCCCCAGCTGAGGAGCTGGCCCAGCGCGTCATGCAGCGACTACGCGAAGTTCAAGATCACGACTGATCTTGTGGCTCGGTAAGACCCAGCCACTCAAACCAACCGCGATTCAGCACCAACCAAGCCACCAAGCCGTAGCCAACCTGTCCGGGTAGGCCCCTTGGGTGAGCACTGGTTTCCTGCTGCCAACCATCGTGCTCTCGAAGCGGCTTGAAGCAGTCAACATAAGGAATCTGACGTCTTCTAACAACATCTTCAAACCCTGCGGATAGATGTTCAATCTCGTGATCGGTCTCGGCATCGCCGGTTGGCGTTGGCCCAACCACAAACACCTTAACGCCCTCGCGCAGGGCGTCATCCAGTAGTGACGCCAGATTCAGCCGCGAGCGCGAGATGGTGACCTGGGCTTTCACGTCCTGCGATCCAAGGGCTATCACCAGGTAGTTCTCGGTCTGTGGGGTAAAGCGCGGCATCGCCTCGCTTCGCCAGCGCTCTAGGAGCTCAGAGGTGGTTTCGCCAACCATCGCCAACGGGAAGAACGCGACATCCTCACCCTGCGGCAAACGTGCCTGAACTCGACCCAACCAGCCAAGCCCCTTAGGGTCGCCAGACGCGGTGAGTAACTCATCACCGAGAATAACTACCCTGAGAGCGCGCATTAGCCCTGGAATGCTCGCTGGATTAGGTCAGCTTGCTCGGCTGCGTGACGCTTGGCGGAACCAGACGCAGGAGAGGCAGAAGCAGGCCTTGCAACCGGGGTGAAGTTAATGCCGTACTTAGGCATAAACAGACCCATGTAGGTCCAAGGACCCTGGTTTAGTGGCTCGTCCTGCACCCAACGCAGCTCTGCATTCGGGAACTGCGCGATGGCAGCCTGCATCTCGGCAACCGGGGTTGGGTAGAGCTGCTCAACACGAATGATGGCGGTTTGACCATCTCCGCGCTTTTGGCTCTCTGCCAATAGATCCCAGTAAATCTTGCCCGAGCAGAACAGCACCTTGGTTACCTTGGCGGCATCGAGGTTTTGCTCGTCGCTGATAACCGGACGGAAGCTGCCGGTGGTGAAGTCCTCGACCGCGGACGATGCTGCCTTGAGGCGAAGCATCGACTTAGGAGCAAAGACCACAAGCGGACGCTTAGGCGAGGTGAATGCCTGGCGACGCAGCAGGTGGAAGTGTGAAGCCGGAGTAGATGGCTGAGCCACGGTCATGTTGTTCTCGGCACACAACTGCAAGAAGCGCTCGATGCGAGCTGAAGAATGGTCTGGTCCCTGACCTTCGTAACCGTGCGGTAGCAATAGCACGAGGGAGGAGAACTGGTTCCACTTCTGCTCGGCAGAGGAGATGAACTCGTCAACCACGGTCTGAGCGCCGTTTAC
>JBEGRX010000011.1:0-18159 GCA_041180205.1 Actinomycetota bacterium
TCTGCAAGTAACCCTCAGATCGCGAAGTTAGCTTTGCAAGCTGGCTGGTGATCTGGTTGAAGGCCGGGAAAACAAAGCCATCGAATTGAATCTCAGCCACCGGACGATAGCCGCGCATTGCCAGACCAATTGCGGTGCCCACAATTCCAGACTCTGCGATCGGAGAGTTGAAGACTCTTTGGTCGCCAAATTCTTTGTGTAGGCCTTCGGTGACGCGGAAAACCCCGCCGAGTTGGGCCACATCCTCGCCAAAGACCAAGACCTTCGGGTCATCCTGCATAGCCTTCTGCAAACCGGCATTCAGCGCTTTGGCAATCGCCATGTCCTTGTAGCTACTCATGGGCACCCATCGATTCTTCGTAGGCCTTCAGCCAAGCACGCTGCTGGTCGATGTCAGGGTGGGAATCTGAGTAAACAAAGTCAAAGATGTGCTCAAGCGGCGGGGTCTTGAGGGCGAAGGTCTGCTCTCTGATGTCGGCGGCCAGCTCGTCTCCGGCCTGCTTGACGTCTTCGAAGAAAGCATCTTCCACACCCTGGCGACGCAAGAAAGTCTCAAAACGAGCAATTGGGTCGCGAGCCTTCCAGTACTCGACCTCGGCCTCATCGCGATACTTTGATGGGTCATCGCTGGTGGTGTGAGCACCGATGCGGTAGGTCAAAGCCTCAATCAGGTAAGGGCCGGCACCCTCACGCGCCTCATCCATGTGAACCTTGGTGGCTGCGTAGCAAGCCAAAACATCGTTGCCGTCGACTCGCATGCCCGGCACACCAAAGCCAGAACCGCGCAGGTAGAGCGGAACTTTGGTTTGCTTCTCCACCGGTGAGGAGATCGCCCACTGGTTGTTCTGCACAAAGAACACAATCGGGGCATCGTTAATCGCTGCAAACAGCAAGGACTCTGAAACATCGCCCTCGGCGGTAGCGCCATCACCAAAGTAGGAGATCACCGCAAGATCATTGTCTTTATCGCCGGTGCCGACTCGACCATCAAATTTCACACCCATGGCGTAGCCAACCGCGTGCAAAACCTGGGCACCCAAAACAATCGAATACAGGTGATACCTGGTCTCCTCAGGGTTCCAGCCGCCGTGGTTCACACCGCGCATCATCTTGAGAATCGACATCAGCTCCACACCGTGGGTAATGGCAACACCGTGCTCTCGGTAGGAGGGGAAAATGTGGTCATTCGGTCCAACTGCATAGCCAGAACCGATCTGAGCACCCTCCTGCCCAATTGCCGGCACCCACAGACCTAGCTGGCCCTGGCGCTGCAGCGCGATGGCTTCGATATCGAACCGGCGAATGCGCGCCATGTCGCGATAGAAGGTTTTTAGCTGGTCTTCACCCAGCGAATCAATGATTTCCCCATACCTGGAGTACTGCGCTGGCACGCCGTAGCTGCCGTCCGGAGCAAGTAATTGCATCATCGGAGTGGAATTGTCTGGGGTCACGGAACCTAATTTAGCCCGATACTGCGAGAATTGAATAATGTTGCGCTTTCTAATTAGCACCATTGTCAATGCAGTTGGCCTCTGGGCCGCCACCCTGGTGGTGCCTCAGGTGAGGCTCACCCCCTACGGCGGTAATGGACTTTGGGAAACCATCGGCTCATTCTTGGTGATCGGCGCCATCTTTGGTTTGGTGAACGCCATCATCGCACCGGTAATCAAGGTGCTGGCTTTCCCGCTCTACATTCTGACCTTTGGCCTAATCGCCTTTGTGATCAATGGCGCACTGCTGCTCTTGGTGGCTTGGTTCTCAGGGCTACTCGGTGCGAATGTGTTCTCGATCGAAGGCTTCACCTCGGAAGGGCTTTCTATCGCGTCACTTGGTTGGGCAATCCTGGCTGCGATTGTGATGTCGATTGCAAGTTTCTTGACCCGCACGGTTCTAAAGGTTCTCAAGATCAAGTGATTTGAGTATCACTTTGCCCTGTAAGTAGGGCAAAATGGGCTAGTGAGCAATCTTTCGGTTCAACCTCTCAGCCCACTTGATGGTCGCTACCGCGCCCAGGTTGGGGACCTCGGCAACTACCTGAGCGAGGCCGGGCTAAACCGAGCCAGAATCCAAGTCGAGATTGAATGGCTGATCTGGCTTGCCGAAAGGGATTTGCTGGGCACCAACTCCAGCCTCAGCGCTCAGGAAAAAACTCAGCTCAGAGCGCTAGCCGAGAACTTCAGCGATTCCGATGTTGCGGCGATCGCCAAGATTGAGGCCACCACCCGGCACGACGTGAAAGCCATCGAGTACTTCATTCGCAATGCGCTAGAGGCAATGGGCCGCCTTGATCTTGCAGAACTTGTGCACTTTGCCTGCACCTCGGAGGACATCAACAATCTCTCCTATGCGCTCACCGTCAAGGAAGCCCTAAACCAGGTTTGGCTGCCAAGGGCAATCAAACTGGTGAGCAAACTCGAAGGCATCGCCCAGGATCTCAATGCAGTTCCAATGCTTTCCAGAACCCACGGTCAGCCGGCAACTCCGACCACCATGGGCAAAGAAATTGCAGTCTTCGTCTACCGAGCAGCCAGACAAATCAATCGAATTTCAGCTCAGCAATACCTGGGTAAGTTCTCTGGAGCAACCGGAACCTTCGCCGCCCACGTTGCCGCAGCACCAAACGTGGACTGGCCTAGCGAATCCAAGGCATTCGTTGAGCACCTCGGCCTAAGCTGGAACCCGCTCACCACCCAGATCGAATCGCACGACTGGCAGGCGGAGCTTTACTCGGCAGTTAGCCACTTCAACCGCATCCTGCACAACCTTGCCACCGACATCTGGACCTACATCTCGCTGAATTACTTCAAGCAGATCCCGGTTGCCGGCGCCACCGGCTCCTCCACCATGCCTCACAAGGTGAACCCGATTCGCTTTGAAAATGCGGAGGCAAACCTTGAACTGTCGAATGCGATCCTGGAATCGCTTGCCCAAACCCTCGTCACCTCAAGGTTGCAGCGTGATCTGACCGATTCCAGCGCTCAGCGCAACATCGGCGTCGGTTTTGGACACTCGCTTTTGGCCATTGACAACCTGACCAGGGGTCTAGACGAGCTAGCAATCAACGAGCCAGTGCTACTAGTTGACCTGCTGGACAACTGGGAAGTTTTGGGAGAGGCAATTCAGACCGCTATCAGGGCTGATGTCGCAAGAGGTCTATCCAAGATTTCTGACCCATATGCGCTTCTCAAAGAGCTAACCCGAGGCAAGCGAATCTCAGAGGCAGATTTGATTGCATTTATTGACGGGCTGGACATTCCAACCGAGACCAAAGACCGCTTGAAGGCTCTGAAGCCATACACCTACGTGGGATTAGCGAGCGAACTAACTAATTACCTGAAGTAATTAGCGAAGTTTTGGACGATTCGGGTCCTGGTCATCTGGCTTGAAGCTCAGATCCAAGGTTGCAACAATTACAATCACCACAATGAACGTAACCAGCCCAGAAATCACACCGGTTTCCACGAACCTGGTTCCGAAGTAGACCAAAAAGCCGGTAAATAGGGCTGCGACCAGCGATACGACCATGTAGGTCTTGAGATTTGCAAAGCGCTTCACAGCTAAAGCCTACTTGCCCTTGGGAGATGCCGAGGCGATCCCCCAGTGCACACCGTCAAGGGCAAGATAAGCACCAAAGAAGCCGACTGCGCTGACCGGGTCTAGATCGACACCGAGGAACAGCGCGCCCAGCAACAGCGCGAAGATCGAGCTGAGTAGGTGATCTCTACCCTGTAGCTCCTTGAAGCCAAATCGACGTGCCTGGTAAAGACCAAATGCACCAGAAATAAGGCCCCAGGTGGCAACCAGTGCCACAAATGCAGCCATCTGGCCCTGCTCCGACTGTGCTGCAAGTGCGGCGAAGATTCCAACCAGGGTGGCGAGGGTTGCCATCGGTAGCTCCTGAAGTGCACCCTCGATCTTCCTTGCGAAGGCCAGCGCAACCGAGCTAAGGCCAATAACTAGGCCATAAATCGCGAGGGTGTAGAGCCCAACCTGCGGCGAATGCGATTGGCTGAAGGTGATAAAGATTCCTGCGCCGAAGCTAACGGCCGCTTTTATGGCTGGTTGAATTCGCACGGAGCTAGCTTGGCATATTCACAAAGCGGGAGTACTGACCGTGGAAGGCAACAACTACGGTTCCGGTCGGTCCGTTTCGCTGTTTTGCCAGAATTAGATCGGCTTCACCAGCGCGCGGGTGATCCTTTTCGTAGATTCCTTCGCGGTGCAATAGCACTACCACGTCGGCGTCCTGCTCCAACGATCCAGATTCACGCAGGTGCGATAGCTCTGGCTTTTTGTCCTTAGCCTGCTCTGCCTGACGGTTGAGCTGGCTAAGCGCGACAACCGGCAAACCGAGCTCCTTGGCCAAAAGCTTTAGCGCACGGGAGAACTCGGAAACCTCCTGCTGCCTGGATTCAACCTTCTTGCCGCTGGACATCAGCTGGATGTAGTCGATAACCACAAGCTTTAGGTCAACCTGCTGGGCCAAACGGCGACATTTGGCTCGAATTTCAACCAGTGACATGTTCGGGCTGTCATCGATATAGAGCGGGGCATCGTTGATGCGACCACGAACCGCGGCTAGTCGGGTCCAGTCGGCATCGGTAACAGTTCCCTTACGCATCGACTGTAGATAAATCGAAGATTCGGCGCTCATCAGTCGCATCGCGATCTCGGCACGACCCATTTCCAGCGAAAAGAAGATGGTGGCTTGATTGTGCTTCACGGAGGCATTTCTGGCCAGGTCAAGCGCAAATGTTGACTTACCAACCGCAGGACGTGCCGCGACAATAACCAGCTGGCCCGGGTGCAGACCGTGGGTGTAGGCATCCAGGTCGGTAAAGCCGGTTGGAACACCGGTTAGTTCGCCGCCGCGCTTTTGAGCGCCCTCGATCTCATGGATGGCAGCCTCAAGTGAGTCGCTAAGCGGAACATAGTCTTCCTTGGAAGACTGGCTGGAAACCTTGTAGATCTCAGCCTGAGCCTGGTTAACCAGGTCCTCAACCTCGCCCTGACTCTCATAACCGGCCTGAGCGATTCGAGTTCCGGCTTCAATCAAACGACGAAGAATTGCCTTATCGGCCACAATCTTGGCGTAATAGCCGGCATTGGCTGCGGTTGGGACATAACCGGTTAGTGAGTGCAGGTAGTCTGCGCCACCCGCTTTGACCAGATTTCCCTGCTTGTTGAGCTCGTCGGTGACCGCAATTACGTCGGTTGGTTCGCCTCGACCGAAAAGGTTCAGAATGGCGTTGAAAATCAGCTCGTGCTTGGGGGCGTAGAAGTCCACGCCCGAAACGGTCTCAAAGACCTCGGCAACCGCTTCTTGGCTAAGCAACATGCCGCCTAGGGTGGACTGCTCTGCATCTAGATTGTGCGGAGCTACCCTCGGATCGGCCGATGGGACCGGCGCCAACATCGACATAAAAACCTCCAGAAATAGCTAAGCCCTGTATAGCTTGGGGCACCGACAATTTAGATTCAAACCAGCCTGTGGATAACTGTGGATAACCCTGTGGAAACACGCCGAACAATACTGTGGAAAACATCTACCCAGCTGTGGATAACTGTGGATAACTTTTCCTAAACCCTTGATTTATAAGGGTTGTGATTGTGGATAACTTAAAGTGGAAAACTCTAAACCTCAACCTCAAGGTTGTGGATAACCGAACAAAATTATGCCCAGAAATGCAAACGACCCGGGGGTTAGCCGGGTCGTTTGTTTACTTCTTATTTACTTGGCAGCTACAACCTGTAGCTTGACGGTTGCAACTAGGTCCGCGGTCACGCGAACGGTTGCCTCGTACTCGCCAACGGAGGAGATCTTCGAGGAGATCTCAACCTTGCGCTTGTCGATTGCACCGATGCCTAGGGCAACAACTGCGTCCACAACGTCCTGGGTCTTGACCGCACCAAAGATGCGACCGTTTGCCCCAGCCTTGACGCTGATGCGGATTGCCTTCTCCTCGAGCTTGGCCTTGATGGCCTTTGCCTCTTCTTCAGAGGCAATCTCGCGAGCCTGGCGAGCAGCGCGGATCTGAGTGATCTGCTTCTCTCCACCCTTGGTCCAAACGACAGCTAGGCCGTTTGGTAGTAGGAAGTTACGTGCGTAACCAGCCTTTACGTCTACAACGTCGCCTGCGGAACCGAGTCCAGAGACCTCATTGGTCAAAATTAGCTTCGACATGGGGATTCTCCTTAGCGCCCAGCACCGGAGTATGGCAATAGTGCCATCTCGCGTGCGTTCTTGATTGCGGTTGCGATCTTGCGCTGGTCCTGCACCGTTGCACCGGTGATACGACGAGCACGGATCTTGCCGCGGTCGGATACGAACTTGCGAAGGGTAGCGACGTCTTTGTAGTCGATAACCTCGATCTTGATGGTCTTGGCCGGGGCAAGTTTCGCGAACTTAGAGTTCATGCGAGCCTTGCGGCGGTCAGCTCCTTTTCCTGCCATTTATTTCTCCTTGAAATTCTTTAGAACGGTGCTTCGTCAACTGCTGGGTCTGCTGGGTTGGCCCAAGCTGCGGCGCCAGATGCTGGAGCCTTGGTCTCGCCCCATGGGGACTCGACTGCTGGAGCGCCACCTTCGCGAGCGCGGCGAGTGATGGATGCGGTTGCATACCTAAGCGATGGACCGATTTCATCGATCTCAAGCTCAAGCGATGCACGAGCCTCGCCCTGAGCGGTCTGGTAAGCAGAAGGTGCCTTCAGGCGACCGGTAACAACAACACGGGTTCCCTTGGTTAGGGACTGTGCGATGTTTTCTGCTGCCTCGCGCCAAGCGGTGCAACGAACCCATACGGTTTCGCCGTCAACCCATTCGTTGGTTGAGCGGTTGAGGGTGCGGGGAGTCGAGCCAACGCGGACAGATACAACTGCCACGCCGCCCTGGGTGTAGCGAAGCTCCGGGTCGTCGGCAAGATTGCCAACGATGGTAACGCTAACCTCGCCCGCCATTAGTTGCTCCTAGGACCCGATGGACGCTTGCCGCCTGGGCGACCGCCACGTGGAGCGCGAGCTGGCTTGTCTTCCGGCACGAACTCGATTGGGTTGATGCTGAAAATCGCATCTTCTAGGCGTAGCACCTTGGTGCGAAGCACTGACTCAGAAAGTCTGAGCTGACGCTCGAACTCAATGACAGCTGCTGGGCTCGAGGTTACGTTTACAACAACGTAGATGCCCTCGGAGCGCTTCTGAATTTGGTATGTCATTCGACGACGTCCCCAAACATCAACCTTGTCCACGGTGCCACCATTGTTGGTGATCGCCAGTAGGAACTTGTCGATAGTTGAGGTCACTGTGCGGTCGTCAAGCTGAGGGTCCAAAATGACCATCACCTCGTAGTTATGCATAGTTCACCCACCTCCTTCGGTCTAGAGCGGCCATGGTCTTTCCATGGCAGGAGGGTATTTGCATGTGCGTTGCTTAGAGCAACCTTGTAAGACTACCTTTGTTGCCACCAGGTAAGCAAGCGTTTTTTGGCTTCTTCGTAGCCAATTTCGCCCTCATCAAGCCTGAGTTCCAACAGGAACGAGTAGGCCTCGCCGACCTCGCGTCCGGGTTTGATGCCCAAAATCTCCATGATTTGCTGACCATCCAGCTCTGGCCGCATGGCATCGAGCTCCTCTTGCTCCGCTAAAACGGCAATTCGCTGCTCTAAATCGTCATAGGCGTGCGAAAGTCGATCCGCCTTGCGCTGGTTTCTGGTGGTGACATCCGCCCGGGTCAGGGCGTGCAGTCGAAGCAACTGATCATCTGCGTCTCGGACATAGCGTCGAACCGCGCTGTCGCTCCACTGCTGGTCGGAATACCCAAAGAACCTCAAGTGAAGCTCAATTAGCTTCGAGACCGCCTTGATGGTGTCGTTGTCGAAACGCAGAGCGGTTAGCCGCTTCTTGGCCAGTTTGGCCCCAACCACATCGTGGTGGTGGAACGAAACCGCCCCACCGGTTTCTAATCTTCTGGTGGCGGGCTTGCCGATGTCGTGCAACAGCGCCGCTAAACGCAGCACCAGGTCCTTACTTAGCCCGTAGTCCTTTTCGTAGTCGATCGCCTGCGCCACCACCGTCAAGGTGTGCTGATAAACGTCCTTGTGGTGGTGGTGCTCATCGAGTTCCAGCCGGAGCGCTGGCAATTCGGGCAGCACAATGGCTGCAATCCCGCTATCGACAAGTGCCTCCAGGCCCGGCTTTGGGTTGTCTGAGAGCAAGAGCTTGGTTAATTCATCCCGCACTCGCTCAGCCGAGATGATCTCGATGCGATCGCGCATTTCGACCATTGCCTCAAATGTCTCCGGCTCAATCTCAAAGCCAAGTTGCGAGGCAAAGCGAGCGGCTCGCATCATGCGCAGTGGGTCGTCAGAGAAGGAAATCTCCGGTTTCGAAGGAGTTCGAAGTGTGATGCCAAGCAAATCCCGCAGTCCCTGATGCGGATCAACGAAGGTTCTGGAGGGCAACCGCAGCGCCATGGCATTGACGGTGAAATCGCGGCGAACCAGATCGTCTTCCAGGTTGTCGCCAAATGCCACGGTTGGCTTGCGAGATTCTGGATCGTAGGAATCGGCTCGATAGGTTGTGATTTCAACCTGTTCGCCGTCAATCTGAGCGGCGATGGTGCCAAACTCTCGACCGATGTCCCAGGTTGCAGTTGAAATCGGCTTGATCAACTTGAGAATCTGATCCGGGTTGGCACTTGTGGTGAAGTCCAAATCTGGCGCGACCCTACCCAAAATTGCATCTCTAACCGGCCCGCCGACCAGTGCCAATTCAAAGCCTTCAGCCTCAAAGAGTGCGCCAAGCCGGTCCAGCAGCGGATTCTGGGTGTTCTGCTGGAGGTTTTTCAGGGCGTCGGCAACGGGTTGCATCGCCACTAGCTTGCCATAGCCTGCAAGTAGAGTTGGGGCATGAAAATCATCCGGCCCTTCACCGTTTCTGAGGTGTCCGCTGGCGGCCTGGTGATTTCCGAAAGCAATCCCTCGCTAATTGCCTTGATTTCTCACAAAAACCGCGGTGGTGGGCTGGACTGGGTGATCCCAAAGGGTCACGTCGAACTGGGCGAAAACTACTTACAAACCGCAGTACGCGAGATTCGCGAGGAGACCGGAATTGAGTCTCGAGTCCTCGAGAAAATTGGCGAGATCAGTTACAGCTTCAAGATTGGGCCAAAGCGCATCAAGAAGACCGTGCACCACTACCTGCTGCAGCAAACCGGTGGACTGCTAAACGCCGCCGGCGACCCAACCGGCGAGGTGGTTGATGCCCAGTGGTTTGAAATTGGCAAGCTTGAAGAAGTTCTGGCTCACGAAAACGAGCGCAAGATCGCCCAGCGAGCTTTGGAGATTCTGAGTTGAAGCGACTATTGACCCTGTTGCTGGTGGCACTTTCAGTGCTAGCCCCAGCTGTTGCTCAGGCATCCGATGTCTACATCGTGCCCGGTAGTGAGGTCAACCTGGTTGCCAAGGACGGCAGAATCCCAATCACCATCAAAAATGATGGCTCGGAGTCTGCCACCGTGATCGTGCACGGCAAGGCTTCCTCCTTCCGACTCGAGGTCATAAATGACACCGAGCTCACCATCCCGGCCGGAAGCTCTCAGGTGGCCGAGGTTGGCGTGCGAGCGGTGGCAAATGGGCCTGTCGAACTTGAGGTTTGGCTGGAGGAAAACGGTGTTGAGATTGGCAAGCGCGAACTGATTCAGGTGAACGTGAACTATGACGTTGAGCTGTTTTTACTGGTGAGTTTTGCTTTTGCCATGTTCGGTTTGATTCTGATCGGAAGCTATCGAACCGTGCGAAAGCTGCGCCGGAGGCGCAATGGCTGAGAAGTCGGTGGCTCGTAGCTCCGTAATCATGGCCTCGGGCACAATCGTGTCGAGGATTCTAGGTTTCGCCAGGGCGGTGCTGATTGCTGCTGCCATCGGTGTTACCACCGATGCGGCCGACGCGTTTGGAGTGGCAAACCAGCTGCCAAACAACGTCTACGCGATCATCGTCGGTGGCGTGCTAAACGCTGTCCTGGTCCCGCAGCTAGTGAGGGCTCGAAGCCAGGCCGATGGCGGCAAAGGCTACGTAGACCGCTTTGTAACCCTGGCTATTACGGTTTTCTTCGCCGTAACGGTGATTTTCACCATGGCAGCGCCACTTTTGGTTCAGCTATACACCTCGGGCTGGTCCGAGGATCAGTTGGCGCTAGCCACAGCATTTGCCTACTGGTGCCTGCCACAGCTGTTTTTCTACGGGCTCTACTCGATTCTCGGCGAGGTGCTGAACTCGCGAAGTGAGTTTGGGCCCTTTATGTGGGCTCCGGTCCTCAACAACGTGGTTTCGATCGCCGGTCTGGTTGCATTCATCCTCATTTTCGGCGCTGATCCAGCTGGCGAGCGGGCGGTTAGCCTGTGGGAGGCGGACCGCATTTCACTGCTGGCTGGAAGTGCCACGTTAGGCGTTGCTGCTCAAGCGCTAATTCTTTTTGTGAGCTGGAAAAAAATTGGTCTGGCGCTAAATCTAAATTTCCACTTCCGTGGTTTTGGCCTCAGGCCAGCGCTGAAGGCGGCTTCCTGGTCGCTCGCCATGGTTTTAGTGACTCAAATTGGTGGTTTAGTG
This sequence comes from Actinomycetota bacterium, assembly GCA_041180205.1. Lineage (GTDB taxonomy): Bacteria > Actinomycetota > Actinomycetes > Actinomycetales > Microbacteriaceae > Aquiluna. Next base: position 10,600 of record JBEGRX010000011.1, read on the forward strand.
CAGACTGCGGTCGCATCCACAGCAGTTGCCGGTCGTGAGGCAGGGCTTGAGGTGGCATCGGTGGCTGCAGCGGCGATTGCTTGGCTGATCTTCATGCTGCCGCACTCTGTGGTTACGGTTTCAATTGCTACCGCCTACTTCACCCGAATGTCTCAGCATGCAGCAAATGACAAGCTCGATGAGTTTGTGAAAGACCTCACCACTGGCCTGCGCGTCATTGCGCTGGTTAGTGTGATCTCGACCGCAACCCTGATGATGCTGGCCTATTCAATTGCCCGCGTTTTTGTCGGCGAATACCCCGCCACCCTGGCACTGGGCAACGTAATTGTTGCGCTGATGGTTGGTTTGGTGCCGTTCAGCGTGGTCTACATGATCCAGCGCGCCTTCTTCGCGCTCGAGGACACGAGGTCGCCCTTCATCTTCACCACAATTCAGATTGCCATTCACATCACCGGCTCGCTGGCGCTTGGGGCAACCGTCCCAAAGCAGTGGCTGGTCGTTGCTATTTCAATTCTGACCGCCTGCTCGATCTTGGTGCAGGGTCTAATTGGCTACCTAATGCTGCGCAAGCGCATCGGTGCGATGGGTGAGGGATCGTTTATCAAATCGCTGCTTGGCTTTGTGCTGGCTGCAATCCCAGCTACTGCCGTGGGTTACGCAGTGATGCTGTTGCTTGGTGGAATCGCCCCGGGAAGTTTCACGCTAAACAGCGTGTTTTCAGCGGTGCTAACCAGCGCAATGGTTGGAGGAGCGATGGTGATTTGCTATCTTGCTACCTTATGGATTTTCCGGGTTCCGGAATTACGCGAACTGCAACGACAGTTGAAGATTAGGTTTAGAAGAAGTTAATCCCGCGGTTTGACGGGTAGATTGGTATAGATAGACAACTATCTATCTAAAAGGAAATAGAGACGAAATGCGCGACGTAATCATCATCGGTTCGGGCCCTGCGGGCTACACGGCTGCAATCTATGCGGCTCGAGCACAGCTCAACCCGCTGGTTATCGCTTCTAGCGTTGAACCCGGTGGCGAGTTGATGAAAACCACCGAGGTGGAGAACTTCCCTGGCTTCCCAGACGGCTTGATGGGTCCTGACCTAATGGCTAATTTCCAGGCCCAGGCTGAGCGCTTTGGTGCCGAGATTTTGTTTGATGACGTAGTCGAGGTTGATCTCAAGGGCGATGTCAAGATCGTCAAGACCGGTATGGGTGAGACCTACGAAGCTAAGACAGTAATCATCTCAACCGGAGCCGCATACCGCGAGCTGGGCCTTGAAAACGAAAAGGCACTGTCGGGCCACGGCGTTTCATGGTGTGCCACCTGCGATGGTTTCTTCTTCCGCGAAAAGACAATTGCGGTTGTCGGTGGCGGTGACTCCGCTATGGAGGAGGCTAACTTCCTAACGAAGTTCGCGTCCAAGGTTTACGTAATTCACCGCCGGGAGAGCCTAAAGGCGTCCAAGATCATGCAGCAGCGTGCCTTTGACAACCCAAAGATTGAATTCATCTGGAATTCGGCGGTTGCCGAGCTCAAGGGTGACGGCAAGCTCGAGGCGGTGGTGTTAGAAGACACCCGCAATGGCGAGCGCACCGAGATGGCGCTGGATGGCCTATTTATCGCTATCGGAAATGACCCGAGGGTTTCTTTGGTTGAGAATCAGGTAGAGCTAACTGAAGACCGCTTCATCAAGGTCGAAGGTCGCAGCTCAAGGACGTCACTACCGGGCGTCTTTGCAGCCGGTGACGTGATCGATCCAACCTACCGCCAGGCGATTACCGCCGCCGGATCCGGTTGTGTTGCGGCCCTGGATGCCGAGCACTACCTAGCAAGTCACTAAGGAGTTTCACGTGAAACCAATCGACACCACCGTTGCAACCTTTGAGCAGGATGTGCTGAAGGCTGAACTGCCCGTGATTGTGGACTTTTGGGCGGAGTGGTGCGGTCCTTGCCGCATGATCGCTCCGGTGCTCGAGGAGATGGCCACCGAATACCACGACAAGATCAAGATCGTGAAAGTGAATGTTGACGAGGAAGGTCAGCTCGCCATGGACTACAAGGTGACCGGCATTCCACTGCTGGGAGTTTTCCACAACGGGCAGATGGTCAAGCAGCTGGTTGGCGCTCGTCCGAAGGCTGCTTTAGTCTCCGAGCTCAACGAATACCTCGGTTAACCCCGTAATCCTCTAGCCCGTCAGGGCCAAGGCGAAGTAAGCTATCCCCTAAAACCTAGGGAGCAACAATTGTCCGAAACGCGCACAGGAAGTGTCACGAATTTTGACGCCTGGAAGCATGCGTATGCGGCACGAGCGGCAAACCTCTCAGTTTCTGAGGTAAGAGCGCTATTTTCTGTGGTCTCTAGGCCCGAAGTGGTCTCGCTGGCCGGCGGTATGCCGGATGTCTCCGCGCTGGATGGCGAGCTAATCGAGCAGGCTTTCCGCTCACTGATGTCAAATCGTCGCAACTTTGCGCTGCAATACGGTGGCGGCCAAGGCGATTTGAGATTGCGTGAGCAAATCCAAGAGATCATGGCTCTTGACGGTGTTCACGGTTCGGTCGAAGACCTGATGATCACCACCGGTAGCCAGCACGCACTAGAGCTGCTTGCAGATCTTTTCCTGGACCAGGGCGATGTCGTTCTCGTTGAGGCCCCTAGCTACGTTGGTGCAGTTGGTATCTTCCGCCACAAAGAAGCTCACATAGAGCACGTTTACACCGATGACGACGGCATTTCCCCAGAAGCCCTTGCCGAGGCCGCAGATCGCCTGATTGAGCAGGGCAAAAAGGTCAAGCTGCTTTACTTGGTACCGAACTTCGCCAATCCATCCGGTGTCACCCTCACCGCTGAACGCCGCGCCCAAGTGCTACAGGTTTGCCGCGAACGTGGCATCCTGATCATCGAGGACAACCCTTACGGTTTGCTCTACTTCGACCAGAAGCCACCAGCTGCAATGCGTTCGATGGATGCCGAAGGCGTGGTTTACCTCGGCAGCTTCTCCAAGATTCTGTCGCCAGGACTGAGAGTCGGTTACGTGCTAGCACCACCGGCGATTCGCGAGAAGCTGGTTTTGGCTAATGAATCCGCCATTCTTTCCCCCGCAACCTTTGCCCAGATGATGGTTAGCGAGTACCTCTCACTCACCGATTGGCAGGGCCAGATCGATACCTACCGCAAGCTCTACGCCACCAAGCGTGATGCTGCACTCGAGGCGCTTGCCCAGTATTTACCTAGGGTCAGGACCACCAGACCGCAGGGTGGCTTCTTCCTGTGGCTAACGCTTCCCGAGGGCCTCAACAGCAAGGAAATGCTGCCTTTGGCAGTGAATGAGCTGGTTGCTTACACCCCGGGCACCGCCTTCTATGGCGATGGTCGCGGTGCAAACAACATCCGCGTCTGCTTTAGCCACCCAACCGCAGAAAACGTCAAGGTTGGAATCAAGCGACTTTCCAACGTTGTGAACCTGCAGTTGGACCTTTTGGACACCTTCGGAGCTAAGGACTAATCATGCAGCCCACCATTTTGGTACTAGCCGGTGGGATATCGCATGAGCGCGATGTTTCTTTGAAGTCCGGTCGACGAGTTGCAGATGCCTTGATCGAAGCCGGTGCGGTAGTTGACTTCAGAGAGCCGGATAGCGAGCTATTTGGGCACCTGCTTGCCACCAGACCCGATGTGGTGTGGTCCACGCTGCACGGCTCGGTGGGTGAAGATGGGTCACTACAGGACCTTTTGAAGCTTGCGAGGATCCCATTTGTCGGCTCAGATGCCGATGGTGCACGTTTGGCGTGGAACAAGCCAGCTGCCAAGATCATCCTCAAGCGTCACGGGGTGCAGACTCCAGATTCAATTACGCTGCCGAAATCCACCTTCCGCGAGCTAAACGCCGAGGCTGTTCTGGCATTGGTTGCCACCGAGATGAATTTCCCGCTGATCGTTAAGCCTGCCAAGAGCGGTTCGGCTCAGGGTGTTAGCAGGGTCGAGAACGCTCAGGCCTTTGCCAAGGCCATGGTCGATGCTTTTGTCTACTGTGACCAAGTGCTGATCGAGAAGTACATCGAGGGCACTGAGTTGGCTGTTTCGGTGGTTGATTTGGGATTTGGTCCGCGTGCACTGCCTGCGGTTGAGGTCGAACCAAACAGCGGAGCCTTTGGCTACCAGGAGCGCTATGTGCCAGGTGAAACCACTTATTACGTCCCAGCAAGATTGAGGCCGGCTGACCTGGAAAGAGCGGCCGAGGTGGCACTACTAGCGCACAACGCGCTGCGCCTGAGGCACCTCAGCAGGGTTGACATAATTGTTGACAAAGAGGGTACTCCGTGGTTCTTGGAGGCCAATGTAACCCCCGGAATGACTGAGACTTCGCTGTTTCCGCAGGCAGTTATTGCCGATGGGGAATCGCTTCCTGATGCCTATCTCTCGATAGCTTTGGCTGCTCTCAGGTCCTAGTTCTTACCCTGAATGCGGTCTGCGATTCTTCGCAGATCAGCCACGTTTCCGAACTCGATAATTAGCTGGCCCTTTTTGCGACCAAGCTGAATCTTGACAACGGTGTCCAAGGCATTGCCCATGTCCTCAGCCAGCTCTTTTAGCATGTCGGTCTTCCCGCCTGGGATGATTTTTCCTTTTGTGGGTTTTGGCGTTGACTTGACACTTGAGACTAGCTCTTCGAGACTGCGAACTGAAAGACCCTCGCGAACCGTCTTCTCGGCGAAGGCGGTCATGGTTACCTCGTCAGGTGCACCGAGCAGCGCTCGAGCGTGACCCGCGGATAGCACTCCAGCAGCAACTCGGGACTGAACCGGTAGCGGCAGCTTCAAAAGTCGCAGAGTGTTTGTGATCTGCGGCCTAGAGCGACCCAATCTGTCCGCGAGTTGTTCCTGGGTAGAACCGAAGTCCTCAAGCAATTGCTTATACGCGGATGCTTCTTCTAGGGGATTGAGGTTCGAACGGTGCAGGTTTTCCAATAGTGCATCGCGCAGCATGTTTTCGTCTGCAGTTTCGCGCACAATTGCGGGAACCTTTGCCAGACCTGCCTCTTTGGAGGCACGAAGCCGACGCTCACCCATAATCAGCTCGAAGCCGGAACCCTTCGGGCGAACCACAATCGGCTGCAGGACTCCAAACTCCCTAACCGAGTGAACCAACTCGGCAAATGCTTCTGGTTCGAATACCGAACGCGGTTGCTGCGGGTTTGGCACAATCAGTTTTGGATCGATCTCCATAAAACGTGCACCGGGCACCTCAACTAATGCGGGTGCAGAGGTGTTGGTGAAGAAAACATCCACCGCGTCTCTGTCACCACCGGGGATCAGTGAACCAATGCCCCTACCTAGACCGCCTTTGCGCTCTGGACGCTTTTCTTCACTCATTTGATTACTCCTCGCTGAGCTAATTCAATGGCAGCTTCCTGATAGGCCAGGGAGCCCGAATTCTTAGGGTCGTAACTGATTGCAGTTTGGCCAAAGCTCGGGGCTTCTGAGAGCCTCACAGAGCGTGGAATGGTGGCATTTAGCGTCTGCGTCGGGAAATACTTCCGAACTTCAGCCGCAACGTCGGTTGAAAGGTTGGTGCGGTTGTCGAACATGGTCAGCAGAATGCCACCCACAGCAAGATCGGGATTCAGGTTGGCCCGGATTCGCTCGATGTTTGCCATCAGCTGCGTTACGCCTTCCAGCGCGTAATACTCGCACTGGATTGGCACCAAGACTTCGCTGGCAGCTACCAGTGCGTTCACAGTCAGAAGCCCAAGTGATGGTGGGGAGTCGATAAAGACGAAATGGATCGGGTGTTCAAAGCTAGTAAGGAAACTATTCAGGCTCTCCAACAGCACACGCTCACGATTTGCAACCGAAACCATGTCGATTTCGGCGCCGGCGAGATTGATGGTGGCGGGAAGGCAGTAAAGATTGTGGTGCTCTGGGCTTTGTTTGACGGCTTCCAACATTGGGACGCCTTGAACCAGAACCTCGTAGCTACCAACTACAGAGTTGTGGTGCTCGACACCCAGTGCGGTAGAAGCGTTGCCCTGCGGGTCAAGATCGATGACCAGGACACCCATACCCTTGCGAGCCAAAGCCGCAGCTAGGTTGACTGCCGAAGTGGTCTTACCGACGCCACCTTTTTGATTCGAGATGGTGATGATTCGAGTTTTGCTCGGTGGAGTAAGGGTGACTTCGGCTACTCGGCGAGCTCGCTCATTGTTGAGCGTCATCTCCCGAAGTAATGGGGTATTCGGAACGTTTTCCATGGCTACTGACCCGTTGATGTTTCACGTGAAACATGCTCGATGTCAGCAGTGCCCAAGCCCTGCCAGCCAGTTGGCTGCGGAGAGACTTCCTTGCGATCATTCGGGTAGCCCAAACCTTCGCGGACAGTTGCTGGTGTCTCGGCGGTGGTCTCTGCAGGCTGATCTAACATCTCTCTCCAATCATTGCAGAATAATGCGAACCACTGTCGCTGTCTCAGGAGCTTTCCCCAAGCCGAGGGTGAGAATCTCTGGTTGTCCGAAACCCAAGCGCTGCAGCCTCGGCTTCGCCTCTGCAATTTCCTCAGGAGCACGCGATCCCTTGAGGGCCAAGACGGTCTTTAGGTTTGATCCACGGGTCAGTGGAGTGAGTAATTTGAGCAGCTTGTCTAGAGCAGCAACCGCCCTTGCGGTGACGATATCAAAGTCGGTACGAGTAACCTCTTCGGCTCGAGCTCGAATCACGTCGACATTCTGAATTCCCAAATCGCTAACCACCGCGGTCAGCCAGTTAGCCCTGCGCTCCATGGGTTCAATCAGTGTGAAGTGGGCCTTTGGCTGGGCAATAGCCATTGGGATACCGGGCAATCCAGCACCAGATCCGACATCGGCAACCAAAGTCTCGCTAGGAACCAGCTCAGACAAGAGTGCACTATTGATTACGTGGCGTGACCAAATTCTAGGCAGCTCCCTAGGCCCCAATAAACCAAAGGTTTCGGAGTCCGCAGCCAAACGCTGCGTATAGGCACGAGCCAAAGCAATGCCAGAGCCGAAGATTTCGGCAGCCGCGGATGGCTCTTGTTCGATGTCGACTTCGTCAGCCATCTAAATCCTCCGATGTTTCACGTGAAACACTAAGGCTTGGATACGACGATGTGGCGTTCCTTGCCCTGACCCTCAGACTCAGATAGATAGCCGGCTTCGCTAACCATGTCGTGAACCAACTTACGGTCGTATGAGCTCATCGGCTTTAGGTGCTGAGGCTTCTCAGTCTCTTCCAGCTTGGCAATGGTGCGCTCAACCAGGGTCTCAAGCTGCTTAGTTTTAGCCTGGCGTGAGCCACCGATGTCTAGAATCAAGCGACTCATGGCACCGGTTTTCGCCTGCACCGCTAGGCGAGTAATCTCCTGCAGCGCCTCTACGGTGTTAGGGTCCGAAATCTTGCCTAGGTTTGACTCACCCTCGCTGGTGACCGAGATGTAGACGCGGTCCTGACGAAACTCAATCTCAAGATCACCGTCTAGATCGGCGGTGTCTAGAAACTCCTCGATGAAATCAGCTGCGATTTCGCCTTCTTGCTCAAGCTCTTGTTCTCTAC
>JBEGRX010000012.1:0-18076 GCA_041180205.1 Actinomycetota bacterium
CATCGCGAACACCAACTTCGGTGACGCTGCCTTCTGGAACTTGAATAATTAGCTCCTGGCTCGGGCGATCTGGAGATGCCTCAGAACCGGACTCAAGCTTGGAGCCCTGAACCACTACGCGCAGGGTGAGATACTTCTTGGTTTCGCCGCGAATGGTCTTCTCGGAAACTTCGATAATTTCAGCAGCTCCGTGGTGTGGGTAGACAACAGTTTCGCCAACTTCAAATTTCATACGCTTCTTTCGGCTCCAAAACCGCAAGTTTACCACAGAACAGGGCTAATTCCTAGGCTAGACTTGGGCCAATACGTCCTTTGGAGAGCTTCGTGAACGTAAAGAAATTCGCTTCTTTGTCCCTTATGGCCATGGCCACGCTGTCGCTTGCCGGCTGCTCATTGTCAAACAACGTGGCGTCGCTTGAGCCATACGCCCCGAGCGACGGCGTACAGGTAGATGCTCAGTCGCTGAAGGCTCGTAACGTTCTTCTGATCCAGGGCGAGAGCGGCAAGGCAGTTTTGATTGGTTCGTTCGTGAACTCCTCGCAGCAAGACCTAATGGCAAGCGTCCAGACCAAAGACTCTGCTGGGCAGGATGTCCGCGTTGAATTTGTGGTCAAGGCTGGCACCAAGTTTGACCTGGGCTACAACGGCACCGAGCCAATCACCTTCAAGCTTGATGGCGTGCCAGGACAGCTACACGAAGTTGCGGTTTCCGGTGGCGGAGACCCATACGTGCTAGAGGTTCCAGTAATGGATGGGTCGCTTGAGGAATACCGCGGCTTTGCCGAGGCGCTGAACTAAATCTCGAACTTGTAACCCAACCCGCGCACCGTCAGTAGGTGACGAGGTCGGGCAGGATCTTCTTCGATCTTGGAACGAATTCGCTTGACGTGAACATCCAGGGTTTTGGTGTCGCCAAAGTAGTTAGAACCCCAGACCCGGTCGATTATTTGACCTCGGGTTAGCACTCGATTGACGTTCTCCATCAAAAGCTCAAGCAGCTCAAATTCCTTCAGTGGCATCTGAACCTTTTCACCGTTCACGGTGACAACGTGACGTTCGATATCCATAACCACCGGACCAGCCTTCAATAGCCCCTGCTCTGGAGCCTGCGGCTCCGCACCCCTGCGCAGCACAGCCTTCATTCGAGCCAGTAGCTCCCTGGTTGAGTATGGCTTTGTGACGTAGTCGTCGGCACCGATTTCCAGCCCAACCACCTTGTCGATCTCAGTGTCCTTGGCGGTCACCATGATCACCGGAACGCTACTCTCCGCCCTGATGGCTCGGCAGACCTCGTTGCCGGATAGCCCGGGCAACATTAGATCGAGTAGCACCAGATCGGCACCGTGACTGCGGAAAACCTCGAGCGCAGTGTTGCCATCCTCGGCCTCCACGACGTCGTAGCCCTCACGCTGCAGCAAGAAAACCAGTGGCTCCCTGAGGTTCTTTTCATCTTCAACTACGAGTACTCGAGTCATTGCATCTCCTGGGTGTCGATTGGAAGTCGAAGGGTGAAAGTTGAGCCAACTCCGGGCTGAGAAAACAGTCTCACTTCGCCACCGTGGTTGGCAGCAACATGCTTCACGATTGAAAGCCCCAGCCCAGTGCCTCCGGTCTCGCGAGATCTTGAGGGGTCCACGCGATAGAAGCGCTCAAATATGCGCTTTTGATCGCTCTCCGAAATGCCAATTCCAGAATCGGTGACCGCAATCTCCGCCACGCCATTTACCACCTTTAGCCCGATGCCGACCTGGCTGGCTGGGTTGGAGTAAACAATGGCATTTTCAATCAGGTTTCTCACCGCGGTGACTAACATCTCATAGTCGCCCATCACCACAGTGCCCGGCTCGGCAATTGAAGCCACGCGAATATTGCGCTGTTCGGCAAGAAGCAGATTTCGATCCACCGCATCGGTTATCACCGCTGCGAGGTCCACCTCGCTGGAATTTTCGCCAACCCTCGCACCCTGAACCTTGGAAAGCTGAATCAGCTCCTGGACCAAATTGGCCAAGCGTTGACTCTCTTTTTGCATCGACTCGGCAAACTTCTTTACCATCTCAGAATCATCGGTAGCGCCTTGAATGGCTTCGGCCAAAAGACCGATCGCGCCAATCGGGGTTTTGAGTTCGTGCGAAACGTTGGCGACGAAGTCGCGCCTGGTGTCCTCGAGCTGCTTTGACTCGGTGCGATCGTCGACCAGCAACATCACGTATTCGCCACCGAACTGGGCCGCTCTGGCTTCCACCCAAACTTTGTCACGGCGCAGTCCAGTCTCCAGGAAAAGTTCTTTCTGAACTGCCCCCGAGGTTTTCTTGGCTTTTTCGACCAGCTTCAAAAGCGAGGCGTGAATTAGTCGTCGATTTTGAACCAATCCCAGCTGAATAGCGCCGGGTGAAGCTCGAAGGACGGAGTTATTCAGATCCAACACCACTCCGGCGGTAGCCATGACATCGACCACTTGAGCGGCAATGCTTTGAAAAGCATCGAATTCTCTTGATTCTTGATTTTGAGCGCGACGACTGGATAGAAATCCCACGGGCCACCCGCTCTCTACATCGCTAGATGTTTACTAGGTTAACAGAATCCTTCACCCGAAAGACTATGGGAACTAATCGCCACGACTCGGCATGTTTGCTTTTGATTGGTTACGAATTAACCTTGAATTAGCCAAGGGTTGAAAAACTCACCGCAACACCGAAGATTTAGGAAGCACAATGCACGGTATTTTTCAAAATGCACTGGCAGATGTTCAGGGCAGGCTTATCAACCTGGCTGAAAATGCCGAGTCAATCATGGACAAGGCTTCGAGGGCATTCCTAAATTCCGATGTCACTCTCGCAGACGAAGCGTTAGCACTTGCGGAGACCAACGAAACTAAAGCGCTGGATCTGGACGAGCTGGTAATCAAGGTGCTGGCAACCCAGAGCCCGGTGGCACGTGACCTAAGAATCTTGGTTTCAGCGCTTCGCATGTCGGCATCGCTAGAGCGCATGGGTTCGCTGTCCTCCCACATCGCGGCTATCGCTCGCTACCGCTATCCGGGCAGCGCGATTCCGGCCTCACTTCGCAAGACCTTTGAAGATATGGCTCGCATTGACCTTGAGCTGGTTGGCAAGGCCATCAGGCTGCTGCAGAACACCGACCTAGACCTCGCTCGCGAGATTCAGGCCCGCGATGAGGCGGTAGACCGCCTACACCGCAAGGTTTTCGACGTGGTGCTTGCGCCAGACTGGAAAGAGAACGCCATGTTTACCGTTGACGTGACTTTGGCCTCGCGCTACTTCGAGCGCTTCGCCGACCACGTTGTGGATATCTCCTCAAAGGTCAGCTTTTTGCAGACCGGTGAGTGGCACGACTAAGAAGTTTTACTTCTTACCCTGGTTAGCTACCGCAGCAGCTCCTGCCGCCGCAGCCTCAGGATCTAGGTATTCGCCACCGCGAACCAGTGGCTTGAAGTTCTCATCCAACTTGTAGTGCAGTGGGATACCGGTTGGGATGTTTAGCTCTGCAATCTCTTCGTCGCTGACACCATCGAGGTGCTTTACCAAAGCGCGCAACGAGTTACCGTGTGCGGTGACCAAGACGGTCTTTCCTGCCCTTAGAGAAACCGAGATGTCGGACTCCCAGTATGGAATCATGCGAACTAGAACATCCTTTAGGCACTCGGTGCGAGGCACGTCGTCACCGAGGTCCGCATAACGCTCATCGCCAACCTGGGAGTACTGATTGTCATCGGCAATTGGCGGTGGTGGCACGTCATAGCTGCGACGCCAAATCTGAAATTGATCTGCTCCATACTTCTCCAAGGTCTCAGCCTTGTCCAAGCCCTGGAGCGATCCGTAGTGACGCTCATTTAGTCGCCAGTTGCGCAGGGTAGGAATCCAGTTGCGGTCAATCTGGTCGAGTGCGATGTGAGCGGTGTTGATGGCGCGCTTGAGCACCGAGGTGTAGAGCACATCTGGCTTTAGACCCGACTCACCCAATAGCTCACCGGCACGCTTGGCCTCCTCGCGACCCTGGTCGCTGAGGTCAACATCCACCCAACCGGTGAATAAATTTTTCTGGTTCCAAACGCTGTTGCCGTGGCGAAGCAAAATTAGGTTGTAAGTCATGCCTCAAGTTTAGTCAACGTGAGGCAACTGCTTGAGTGCCAGCTCGCTCTCGATGCCGGCCGCGACTGCCAGATCAACGATCATGGGACGCAACTGCATAAAAATTACTTGATCGCTCAAGCCCGCCCCCGCGATTGACTGGGGATCCAGCTGCTTGATTAGTTTCAGCAGGTATTTTTGCGCTTTGGCTCGCAGCGAAAAGTCATCCAGGCTCTGCTCCAAAAGGTCGACCGCGATTAGCGCTTTGGATATCACGGCTGCCAATTCTGGCCTCGGTCTATTATCCTGAAGCGCATAGTCAATGCGCCTGGTGATGACGCGAAGGTTTCGAGTCGCTAGGTCAAGCCCCTTGAAAACCACGCGCTGATCGGCAATCTCTTTCTGTGCCCATCGGTAAAAAGGTGACAGTTTTGCAATGGCCGCCGCGCTCTCCAGTGAACTCTTCCAGTTATCAACCAGCGGTTGGGTTTGGCGAATGTTTTCCAGCGCTAAATCGGCTGTCGCCTTATCGGCGGTGAGCAACACTTCGCGCAACTTTGCCAAGGTGTCCTTCACGGTTGCAAACAGCAGTCTTGAGTCGGCTCGTGCCAAACGAATCGGGTTCCTGGGCACCAGTGCGGTGAAAGCGAGTGCCATCAAGCCACCGATTAGACCATCGATCACCCTGGCAAAATCGCCGCCAGTTGGAGCATCCAACAACTGCACCAAAACCGCCTGAATCGCCACCGTGAGGGCAAAGGTCGGATTCGGAGATATTAGCCGGGCTGACAGTAGCGCCAAAAGAATCACTAGCAGCAGCTGCAAAGTTCCAGGACCAAAGAGCACCAGCGCGGTCTCACTCAGCACCACACCGAGAACCATGGCGAGCGCCGTGGTCGCAACTCGACCGGGGCGGGTGTCGCGAGCAAAACCAAGGGAAGAAATTGCAACCGTAACCGCCAACAGCGGCACCGGATGTCCAAACCCAAACCGAGCGATTACGTAGGAGAGGATCGACGCCAAAACCAACTGCATGATCTGCCAGAGCGAGTCCTTGACTCGGCCTAGGGCTTTACTAAGTGACACCTTCACTTCTTGCCGCTGAGCTTAAATGCGCTTGGCCTTGGCAGATTGGCGGCTTTACCGGCATCTGCCGGAACCAGCACCTTCTGCGCTGCCGTCACGCCGCAAACCTCAAGGTCCAGATAGGGAGTGTTGCGATTTACTAACCCAAGCGCCAGCGATCCAGCCTCAAAGTGCAGGGCACCTGCCAACACCTTGCCGATAACTCGGCCCTGGTAGCCGATCTCCTCGCCAGGGTTTGCCACGGTGTCGCCAACCTCGAGGTTCAGTAGCACCAGGCGACGGGGTGGGTGACCGAGGTTGTGCACCTTCGCCACCGTCTCCTGACCGCGGTAACAACCCTTACTCATGTGAACCGCAGATGCCAACCAGTCAAATTCGTGGGGCAGTGACTTCTCATCTACGTCACTAATTTCTGGTCTTCCAGCGGCAATTCGCAGTGCATCGAAGGCCAGCATTCCAGCCTCCTGAAGCTCTGGGCGAGAACCACTCGGCATCAGGTACTCGCGGTAGGGGAAGCTTTCAACTGCTTGCGCATAGCGCACCGAACCCTTGGGTTCGGAATCAAAACCATCCCCCCATACCAGATCCGACAAAGCCAAATCTTGGAATGCTCCCCAAACCTCTAGGTCGGTTTGGGAGAGCTCGACCCTGGAGCGAAACCGCATCATGGTTAGCCACTTGGTGAGCGCCTCCAACCTCTCGACATTGACGATGAGGTAGAGACCGCCCTCGAAGGCTAAAACCTTGATCTGATGCTCGATGTGACCAGTTGGTGAGAGCACCAGGGTTTCGGTGGATTCACCCGGCTTGAGGTTTTTGATGTTTTGAGAGGTGATGGAGTGCAACCAGCTCAGGGCGTCATCGCCGGTCAGCTTCAGAACAGCCTGGTCACTACGCCGAACTACTGCTTTTCCAGCGAGCAGTTGACGCTGCTCACCAAGAGGATTCCCAAAATGCTTAGTCATGACGCTCGAGTCGAGCTGAAGCGTGAGACTTTAGCGGCTGGCCATTGGCGGCCATATCCCAAGCCCACAGCAGCGCACCTTCAACCAAGCCAAAGATTCGCTGACCGGCTGCGTAGTCCTTGGCATTCGGTGAGCGCAGCACGGCATCGGTTGCGATGTCAATTCGAGCGCCCTTGATTTGACCAAAGTAGAGTTCGGCAACCTGCGAGGGCTGAATGATCAAGGCTTCGATATCAAATCCGCCATTTGAATTTCGCCAAAGCTCCAGGTCTTCTCGAACCGTCAGTAGCGGAGAGCCATCACCGGGCAAAAGGCCAGGGCCAGCATCGGCTGCCGACGCTGGTCGAGATAGCGACCAGAAGCCACGCTCTTGAGAGATTGGATTGCCTTTGAGATCGGCCACCTCGGAGCGAAACTCCAAGCGAGACCCCACCGGGATAAAACTCATTGTTTGGCTGAACTCAATTTCTTGAGCTGGCTCATCGCCAATTGGGTAGCTGATTACACCGGTGCCGCGCCAGGACCCGAGCAGGAAGGTAAACGGCGTTAGCTCAATCGGAAGGTCATCTGGGATGACGAACAAATTAGCGCTGCCCCTTAAATAGCTTGTACAGAACTAGAGCGGAGACTCCGGCAATTGCCAGCGAAGCCAGCACCAAAAGTCCGGTGAAGAAAATTTCCAAGGCCAAAAGCATGCGATAAGTCTAACTCAGCAGCGAGACGATGGTCATGGTTCCCAAAATCACAATTGTGCCGGCGGAAACATAGACCTGTTGCCTGACCGTGTCTTTGGTTCGCGATGAAATCAAATGCTCAATGCTGACAATCGCGATTGCAGCAGCTGCAATTGAAGAGAAAACTAAAAAGCGCAGCTCAAGTTCTGCGATGGTGAGAGCCAGCAGCGAAGCCGACAATACCGCCACCCAGATCAGGATTATTTGCAGCCACTGCTTACTCACAAAAGAACTCTATCTGTGCGAGGTGCTAAAGCTCGGTATCATTTTGCTCTAGCGAAGGGCGGAAAAATGGCTGCAGTTTTAGCAATCTCTCCCGCGCGCGAAAACCCACTCCCACAACTTGAAATTCTTGGGCACCAGGTCACCAGCATCGGATTTGATCCCGCCCAACTGGTTTCTGCACCGCGCCATGACATCACGGTGCTGGATTGCCGAAGCGATTTGGCAAACGCCAAGTCAATTGCACGAATCCTTTTGGCCGCCAACTGGGCTCGGCCTTTGATTTTGGTGGTCACCGAAGGTTCGCTGGCTGCGGTGAATGCGGATTGGGGTCTGACCGACTTTGTTTTTGACTCGGCAACCCTAGGAGAGGTCGATGTCAGAATTCGGCTTGCAACCAGCGCTAATCAAAAGTTTGTCGAGCAAGCCGAGCTGGATTCTGGCCTGAGCATCGACGAGCAGAGCTACACCGCCAAGATCAGTGGTCGCACCTTGGATTTGACCTTCAAAGAATTTGAACTTTTGCGCTACCTGAATGAGAACCCAAATCGAGTGTTCACCAGAGAGCAACTGCTGAGTGAGGTTTGGGGCTACGACTACTTTGGTGGCACCAGGACGGTTGATGTTCACGTCAGGAGACTGCGCGCCAAACTCGGCGAGTATGAGTCGCTGATTGGAACCGTTAGAAACGTCGGTTACCGCCTCGATCCGCAAGGTAATGCCGGCGAATAGTTAACCTGCCCTTTACTCGAAGATGCCAAGATAGAGAGCATGTCAGAAGAGACCACAGCAATTTTTCTCCCGGAGTCTCAGCCGGACTTGCCTGCTGACCGGTTTCTCGATCGCGAACTGAGCTGGCTCGATTTCAACCGCAGGGTCTTGGAGCTCGCCGAGGACGAGTCGATTCCGCTGCTAGAACGCGTCAACTTTCTCAGCATTTTTGCCTCGAACCTCGATGAGTTTTTTATGGTGCGCGTTGCCTCGCTGAAGCGCCGGGTTGCCACCGGAATCGCGGTTAATTCGGCATCGGGACTCAGTCCCCTGGATGTGCTTGGCCAAATTGCCGCCAAAACTAAGGACCTGCAGGCTCGTCACGCAGCACTATTTAGAGACAGAATCAGCCCGGAATTGGCGCTCAATGGGGTGCAGATCGAACACTGGTCAGCGCTCGACCAAGCCGAGCGCGCAGGTTTAGAGCAGTATTTCCACGACCAGGTCTTTCCAGTACTGACACCCTTGGCAGTAGACCCAGCCCACCCTTTCCCATACATTTCTGGCCTCTCCTTGAACCTAGCGGTGGTGCTAAGAAACCCAAATAACCGCCAGGAGCACTTTGCTCGAGTTAAGGTGCCGCCACTACTACCGAGGTTTGTGCCGGTACCAGCCAGCCACAACCGATTCGTGCCCCTAGAGGATGTAATGGGTGCTTTCCTATCGGAGCTTTTCCCGGGCATGGAGGTGCTGCAGCACCACACCTTCCGAGTAACGCGCAACGAAGACTTAGAAGTCGATGAAGACGAGGGTGAAAACTTGCTGATTCAACTCGAAAAAGAGTTGTTGCGCCGTCGCTTTGGACCACCGGTTCGCCTGGAGGTTGCCGAAGACATCGATCAGCAGGTGCTGAACTTACTGCAGCGTGAGCTGGACGTGGAGGCAAGTGATGTCTATCACCTTGCAGAGCCGCTGGATCTAAAGAGCCTGACTGCTTTTGCATTTATGCCAAGGCCTGAGCTGCACTTCGAGCCACACCAGATAACCACCAACCGCTACCTGGAATCTGATCCCGATGAGGCGGCAGATATATTTGCTGCAATTCGCGAGCGAGAGATCTTGGTGCACCACCCATACGAGACTTTTGCAACCAGCGTGCAGGCATTTTTAGAGCAGGCTGCCGCCGATCCACAGGTTTTGGCAATCAAGCAAACTTTGTACCGCACCAGCGGTGACTCACCAATTGTCGATGCGCTGATTGACGCGGCCGAAGCCGGCAAGCAGGTGCTAGCACTGGTTGAGATCAAGGCTCGATTTGACGAGCAAAACAACATCGCCTGGGCGAGAAAGCTCGAGGCTGCCGGTGTGCACGTCGTCTATGGGATCGTAGGGCTCAAGACCCACTGCAAGCTTTCATTGGTAATCCGCCAAGAGGGCGACTCGCTGAGGCGCTACTGCCACATCGGCACCGGTAACTACAACCCCAAGACCGCTCGTTTCTACGAGGACCTTGGCCTATTAACCAGCCGTCCCGCGGTAGGTGAAGACCTGACCAAGCTCTTCAACCAACTCTCTGGTCACACTCAAGCCCCGCAATATAAGAGCCTTCTGGTTTCTCCAAATGGCGTGCGCGAGGGACTGACCGAGCGAATTCGCAGGGAGATCACTCACCAGCAGGCAGGTCGCCCAGGCCGCATCCGCCTCAAGATGAACTCCTTGGTGGATGAGCAGATTATTGATGAGCTTTACCGAGCCTCCAAGGCAGGTGTCAATGTTGAGGTATTGGTGCGCGGCATGTGTGCCCTGCGCCCTGGAGTGCCAGGACTTTCAGATCACATCAAGGTGCACTCAGTGCTTGGTCGCTACCTCGAACACAGTCGCATCGTGAGCTTTGATAACGGTGGCGATCCCGACATTTTTATTGGCAGTGCCGACATGATGCACCGCAACCTGGATCGTCGAGTCGAGACCCTGGTGAAGATCACTCAGTCCGACCAAATTCGACAACTGCACGAAATCTTTGATCTGGGCATGAGTGAATCGGTTGCGGTTTGGGAGCTCAAGGCAAATGGTGTTTGGTCCCGCGAAACCCACGATGTGATGGGTCAGAAGCTAGGCGATATGCAAGACGTCCTGATGCAGCGCACCCTTGAGCGAAAGCGCAGCCGATAGTGACTATTTACGCTGCCGGCATCGTCTGCTGGCGCGAGCAGCAGGGCAAGCTCGAGGTCGCACTCGTGCACCGTGAGCAATACCGAGACTGGGGCTTTCCCAAGGGCAAACTTGACCCGGGTGAGCAGCTACCACAGACCGCGGTTCGCGAGGTTCACGAAGAAGCCGGCTTCAAAGTTCGCTTGGGTCGAAAACTCGGAGTGATCAAATATCAAGTTGGTGAAGGCCTCGATAAAGAGGTTCACTACTGGGCCTCAAAGGTCACGACCAAGGCAATATCCAAGCAAGAGTTCTCCCCCAATCAAGAGATTGCCAGAGTCGAGTGGGTGCTAGCCAAAGAGGCAGTGAAGCTCCTCAGCTATGAGCACGACCAGAAGCTGATGGAGCAGGTTATTCAGCTACACAAGACTAAAGAGCTAGAGACAAGAGCGCTGATTGTCCTGCGTCATGCAAAAGCAACCCTGCGTTCAGACTGGAAGGGCGAGGAAGCCAAGCGGCCACTGTTGGCCGAAGGTAAAAAACAAGCAAAAGATCTAGTTCCGCTAATTGCGGCCTACGGGCCAAAACGCTTGGTTACCAGCCCGTGGGCACGCTGTCACGACACCATTGCGCCATATGCCGAAAAGCGAAAGCAAAAACTCATCGAACGACACCAGCTCACCGAACTCGGCAACAAAAAGCGTCCAGCGCGAACTCAAGACGTTGTGAAAGATTTGCTTGGCACCTCTAAGTCAGGCTTGATTTGCTCACACCGCCCAGCCCTGCCAAGCATCTTGGCGCCTTTTGCCGCTATGGCTTCCAAGGAACTTCGCAAAGAGGTCGAGGCCGGATCGACGCTCGTCCCTGCCGAGTTCTTGGTATTGCGAATCACCCTTGGGTCAAAGCCAAAGGTGGTCGGTGTTGAGCGCTGCAGCCTCAACGATATCGCCAGCTAACTATTAGTTAGACTTTGGCACCATGACCCGAATTCGCCTTGCAGTTATCGCCCTATTGGGAGTTTGCTTCACCTGGGGTGCTGCCTTTGTGTTGATGAAGGATGCCATTGAGAAGCAGCCATACATGGACTTTTTGGCAGTGCGCTTCACCCTTGCCGCGGTCGCAATGTTTTTGCTTCGCCCGAAGACATCGAGCCGCTTCGAGGCCGGGGATATCAAGATTGGCTTGGTGCTGGGAGTGATCCTGGCTTTTGGTTACATCACTCAAACTATCGGACTTGAAATGACCACTGCTGCTACCAGCGGTTTTCTCACCGGGCTCTATGTGATCTTCACACCGGTGCTGGCATTCTTGGTTTACCGCACCAAGGTTTCCAAGAAACTTGGGTTAGCCGCTCTGCTTTCGGTGGTGGGGTTAGCGGTTTTCTCGGGGGCTGCGACCTCACTCGATTTCCAAATCGGACAGCTGTGGTTAGTGGCATGCGCGATTTTGTATGGGCTGCATATTTTGCTATTGGGCAAGTATGGAGTTGGTAGAAATGCCTATCGATTTGCGATGGTCCAGATCGCCGCGGTGGCAATCGTGTGCTGGGGATTTGCTCTCACCGATGGTTACCAACCACCTCCAACCTCAGATGTTTGGGTGGCAATCATTTTCACTGCGGTGCTATCGACCGCTGCTGCCTTTTGGATTCAAACCTGGGCACAGACCCTGATGGATGCATCTCGGGCGGCTTTAATCATGACTAGCGAGGTGGTCTTCACGGCATTGATTGCTATCGCTGCAGGCCAAGAGCCGATTACGATCGCCATCACGCTCGGTGGTGCACTGATGCTGGGTGCAATGCTGATTGTCGAGTGGCCTTCTAAGAAGGACAAGTTTGACCTACAGCCCCACATCCACTAGCAGAGCCTGCAACTTCTGGTGATTTGCGATTTCGGAGGCAGATCTCGCCATCGCAATCGGGAGCCTTCTGCGTAGCAAATCTTCTCTGGTCATTACGTCTTCGTGCTGGGCAATCCACTGCAGTTCGGCATAGCAAATTCCCAGCCCCTCGAAGACCTCAGCTAGGTCTTTGGAGAGGATAATATCAAAGGACTGCTCGCCGTGTCTGCGCCAAAGCCCCTCGCTAATCCGGGTAGCAGCCGCTGCGTCGCTAACCAGCGACTGCACGATTTGTTCAAGCTCTGGGAAGCGCTGCTGCGATCCCTCGCCAAACCATTTGCGCGGTAATTTGCCAACCAGGCCTAGCCGATTTAGTTCGGTCAGAACCTCTTGTCCAACGTTTAGACAGTCCGTTAGCTTGCCACCGAGAATTGACACCACCGCAACATCGGGATTGGTCTCGATGACGTGCTTTCTTGAAAGTTGGTGCCAGTCCTGGTTGTCACCTTGTGAGCCATCGATGACCAGTGGTCGCACCCCTGAGCGTGCCGAGACGATGTCTTCTTTGGTGATGGGCTCGGAGAGCTCAAGCTGGGCGTTTATCTGTCGCAACACAAACTCGATATCTTCGGAATTTGCTTCAGTTTGAGGTTCATCGACTCTGGTGTCGGTGGTGCCGATCATCGAGCGATCGCCCATCGGCAAAACATAAAACAGTCGATTCTGCTCATCCCAAAATGCCAGCACTCTGTCGCCCTGGGTCAACTTACGATTGATCGTGAAGTGGACACCTTTTGAGAAAACCAACCGCGCTTTGGTTGGCGAACCAAAAAGTTCTGCGACATTTTTGGCGAAAGGGCCGGCGGCATTCACAACCGTCAATGCGGTGGCAGAGAAACTGCCTTCGTGTGACTTGAAATCTAGCTCCCAAACCTCTTGATTACGCTTTGCGCCAACCAGCTCGGTGTAGTTCAGGGCCTTAGTGGAATTTTGCTTAGCCTTCTTTACAAAGTCATAGACAAAGCGAGAGTCGTTATCGGGCAGGTGAGCATCAAAATACTGCACAGCTTTTCTACCCGAGATTAAATTTGGTTCTAGTGCTTTTGCCTTTTTGGCCGAGTAGCTTGATGGCAGCGGGGTGCCCATCAAACCAATGCCCCAGTAAAACAAGGTTCCAAAAGTTCCAAGCAGGCGGCCGAAAGGGGCGTTTGGTCCAAGAGATGCGAGAAAGCCGATTTCTTTGATCTGGTTTGGGTACGCGCGAATCAGCCGATTGCGGGCTTGGCAAAGCTTCGCCACTAGGCCAAATTCATAGGTTTGCAAATACTTGATGCCGCCCCAGACCAGGTTGCTGGATTCCTGTGATGTGAAATTGGCAAAGTCGCCTTTATCGACCAGCAACACCCGAAGTCCGGCTGCACTAGCTGCAGCAGCAGCCACGGCGCCATTGATACCGGCACCAATCACCACGACGTCGTAGTCGCTCTGCACGAAATTGTGTGATTTTGTTTGTTTTTGTAACATCACACTGAAAGCATAGGTTATGGGCGGTAGGTTTTAGGTAACGCTCTGGTTTCAAGGAGGAAGCCTTGTCGATTTTGGCTATTGATGCCGGCACCACCGGCGTGACCGCTCTGGTGGTTTCTAAAGCTGGACAGATTATTGCGCGCGGCTACCAAGAGTTTGAGCAGCACTTTCCAAAGCCAGGTTGGGTTGAGCACGACCCGGAGCAAATTTGGCAGGCAACGCTGGCTGCAACCACACGAGCTATAGGCCTAGCCGATGAAAAGCCAACCGCGATTGGCATCACCAACCAGCGCGAAACCGCCGTAATTTGGCACCGCACAAACCTGAACTCTCCAACCAATGCCATCGTCTGGCAAGACCGCAGGACTGCAGATCTCACCTCTGAGCTAGAGCGCATCAACCAAGGTGACTGGATTCGCAAGCGAACCGGATTAAATCTCGACCCCTACTTCACCTCCAGCAAGTTTTTGTGGTGGCAAAAAAACCTGCCCGAAGTTTGGCAAGGGGTAGTTGAGGGAAGATACGCTCTTGGCACCATCGACAGTTACCTAGTGGCCAGAATCAGCGGCGGCGCATCCCACATCACAGATTGTTCGAACGCCTCAAGAACCCAACTTATGAATCTTGAAACTGGGCAGTGGGACGATGAGCTGTTGCAAGCCTTTGGCATTCCAGCAACAGCCCTACCTACCATCACCCCGAGCTGGGGAGAGTTGGCAGTCAGCGACCCAGAACACTTCTTGGGGCTTTCAATCTCGATCAACGGCATCGCCGGCGACCAGCAAGCAGCTCTATTTGGCCAGGCTGGTTTTGAGAAGGGTGACTCCAAGTCCACCTATGGAACCGGAGCGTTTATTCTGACTAACACCGGAGCTGAGATCGTGGAAAGCTCCCACAAGCTGCTTTCAACCGTCGCTTGGCAAGCTCCGGATGGCGATATCACCTATGCCTCAGAGGGCAGCGTATTTGTTGCCGGGGCCGCCGTGCAGTGGCTTCGAGATGGTCTGGGAATCATCGAGCGGTCCTCAGATGTTGAGGCCCTCGCGCTCGAAGCATCTTCGAGCGATGGGGTAGTTTTTGTGCCAAGCCTGACCGGCCTTGGTGCACCATTTTGGAACTCAAGCATTCGCGGTTCGATGCTCGGGCTAACCCGTGGGACATCTGCTTCAAATATCGCTTACGCCACCTTGGAGGCAATTGCCTTCCAAGTAAAAGCTGTGCTCGATGCCATGACCAAAGACTTTGGGCAACCCATTGAGTCGCTTCGCGTCGACGGCGGGGCGGCGGCAAATAACTTGCTGCTTCAGATCCAAGCCGATGTAACCGGGCACGATGTCGTGCGAGCAAATGTGCTGGAGTCAACCGGCTTCGGGGCTGCACTATTGGCGGGACTAGGTGCCGGGATATTTAATTCGCTAGCAGAACTTCGAAACCTAAACCCAGCCGAGAAAACTTTCACTCCGGTCCAATCACGCCAGAAAGACTATGACCGCTTCATTCAGGCCGTGGAGCTCACAGCAAACTGGTCCTAAAAGTATGCTTTAGGCATGTTTGATCCAAATAAGAAGCTAGCCGCTCAGGCACTTAGTGCCGGCTACTCAGCCGATCAAATTATTAACAATCTAGATCTAACTTTGCCTGGTGGAACCATCACCGCAGTGATCGGCCCAAACGGTGCCGGCAAGAGCTCCTTGCTCAAGGCTCTAGCCAGAAAAATCAAAACTAAATCCGGCGCGGTCTTATTGGATGGTGTCTCCATCAATGAGCTAAGCCGCAAAGAATTGGACCGCAAGGTGGGCTTGCTCGGTGCCATGCCAGCCGCAAGATCCACCGAAACGGTTTTTGACTTGGTTGCGCGCAGCGCAATGACCTCGCAAGAGATCTCCAGAGTTTCACCGAGGCTCAATCTCGAGATTCAAACTATTTTGGAGCGCACCGGACTCAGCAAACTTGCAAAAAAGAAGCTCGGCGAGCTCTCCACCGGATCCCGCCAAGTCGCACTGATTGCTGCGGCGCTGGCCAAGAATCCAGAAGTGCTGCTGCTTGATGAACCGACCAACTCACTGGATTACTCGCACCAGCTTCAGGTGATCAACCTGCTGTCCTCGCTAAAGCGCGAACGCGGTATGACTATTGTGGCGGTAGTGCACGATCTAAATCTGGCTGCTCGATTCGCTGATCGAGTGGTGATTTTGAAGGACGGCAAGATAGTCGATCAAGGTCTAGCCAAGGACGTCATTACACCAAACAACCTAGCCGCCGCCTTCAACATTCTGGCTCGAGTGATCGAAGATCCGGTGGGCAAGACGCCGCTGGTAGTGCCAATTAGGCAACTCGACTGAAGTCCAAACCATCTGGTTTAGTGGCATACTGAAGAGGTAGTTCACTTCGGTGAAGGCGCGGTTACACCGTGACGCCATTCCGGCTTTGCGCCTACTGGTGAGCGAGGGCAAGGACTGGGCCCATTACAAATCGGTCAACGTCTGGTTGTGAATCAATGCGTATCTTGCTCGTTGGAGCAGGCGGTGTTGGCGATGCCATCGTCAAAATTGCTGCTAATCGTAATTTCTTTGAAAAGATCGTGGTTTCGGACTACGACCTACGCCGTGCCGAAAGGTCAGTGGCTTGGGTTGCATCCAATCGCGATGCATCAGTTGCTGCCAAGTTTGTGGCAGACAAGGTGGATGCATCTGACCCGGCAAATGTTGCCGCGTTGGCTCGCAAGCACCAAATCACTCACGTGATGAATGCGGTTGAACCCAAGTTCGTACAGAGCATCTTCGAGGGTGCACTGAGTGCCGGTGCGAACTACATGGACATGGCGATGAGCCTGAGCCACGCTCACCCCACTGACCCGTTCAACACCCCGGCCGAAAAGCTAGGTGACTGGCAGTATGACCGCAGCCAGCTTTATGCCGAGAAGGGCCTTTTGGCACTGATTGGCACCGGAGCTGAGCCTGGTATCTCAAACATTTTTGCCCGCTACGCGCAGGATTACCTGTTCCAAGAGATCGACGAAATAAAAATCATGGATGGCGGCAATCTGGTTGTGAAAAACGATGCCGGCGAGGAAATCTTCGCGCCTTCGTTCTCAATCTGGACCGTGATCGAAGAGTGCCTCAACCCTCCACTGTTGTGGGAGAAGGACAAGGGCTGGTTTACCACCCCGCCATTTAGCGAGCCTGAAGTCTTTGAGTTCCCAGGTGGCATCGGTCCCGTCGAGTGCGTAAACGTTGAGCACGAAGAGGTCAACATGTTGCCTCGCACTCTCAACGCTCAGCGCGTTGCTTTCAAGTACGGTCTTGGCACCGAGTTCATTAACGTGTTGCAGACCCTGCACGCGCTCGGACTTGATTCGGTGAACCCAGTCTCAGTGCGCAGTAATGACGGTCGCGTCAGCGTTGCTCCAAGAGATGTGGTTGCCGCAGTGCTTCCAGACCCAGCATCACTTGCCGATCGCATGACCGGTAAGACCTGTGCCGGAACCCTGGTTACCGGAACCGGCCTGGATGGCAAGCCCCGAGCTGTCTACCTCTCCCACGTCTGCGACACCGAGTGGACAAATGCCAACTATGGCTCGCAGGCCGTGGTTTGGCAGACCGCCCTAGTGCCAGTTATCTCACTTGAACTCTTGGCAACCGGAATCTGGTCTGGGACCGGAGTTATGGGTCCGGAGGAGTTCGACGCCAAGCCATTCTTGGACCTGCTAGCCGGCGAATACGGCCAACCCTGGGGCCTCGATGATCGCGACCCAGCCAACCCTGGAAAGCTCTAAACCCTCAAACTAAAACAGCCGTCGGTCTTTGGTCGACGGCTGTTTTCTTTATTTCAACTTTTGACGCCAGGATGAGTAAGAGCGAACGCTGAATTGATGCGGCTTTCTGAGCCATGGATATGGGTGCAGTTGAGCAATGTTGCCAAATTTCGCGAAGCTCGGCACCGGAGCGTAAGTGAGTGCAACCGGGTTTTGATTCGCATACTCGTAGGGGCTACCAAGCAAGACCTTGAGCTCGCGGCGCTGGGCTAAATCCGCAAGCGTTTCTAGATAGAAAAAGATCCGCTTTGAAGACAGCTGCAGTTTTGCCAGTGCCTCGCTATTGAATACGAAAACAACCGGTAGCTGCGAGTTTGCCATCAGGGCTGGGTCACTATCCCCGAGCGAATCGATGGTCAGCAACACTTCCCTGGGGGTTTCGTGCTCGATCACTGTGCTCGGTCCAGTGGTGGCAGAGAGGTCTTCATCGAAGTCCAATAGGTCTAACTTGGGAGCGCGATCCAAAACCTGTTCCTCGGGGAACTCCTGTATTGGACAAGCCTTGTTTAGCGGGCAACGCATGCAAATGCCAGGAGCGCGCTTTTCCACCTGCCAGCGCGCAAAGCCGTAGGGCTTGCCGGTTCCAGAACCGACCGTCCACTGCCAGCCCAATAGGTTGGCAGCTCTCGAACCATCGAGTAGCTCGCGGTGCATGCGCTCCTGGCCGTGTAGCCAGCCTCTTTGGTTGCGGACGCTCCAATGGGATGCCAGCCACATTCGAGTTTGATTTACCAACCAGCCCTCTTGCTCAAGCTCACCCACCACCATGTCGACGCAGGCCAAATCGCGATTCCAACCATCACCCGGTGCATCCCACTGTGCTTCAAAACGCAGGTTGTGAAACAGCTTGGCGCCTACCCTGGCGTATAGGTGGCGGGCATATTCTTGCCAAAGTAGCTCATCGCGAAATTTCTCGCGATCGGAGTGCGGGGCATT
>JBEGRX010000013.1:0-16755 GCA_041180205.1 Actinomycetota bacterium
CCGTCATAGGCATTGGTCCAAATAATGATGTCACCGTTATTGGTTTGGATATCAGCGAAGCTTGTGCTGGTGCCGTCGTTGATGTCAATCCAACGCTTGGACCTAAGCACAATATCCGAACCGGTAGCAGTGTTCGTTAGCTTGACTCCTGCGTCAATGTCGATTTCATTGCCGATGAATTCAACCGGGAAGTTAAAGGTTGAGTTGCCCTGGAATTGAATCTGGTAGCTATTGGAAGCAGAGCCCACTCGCAGCGAAGCTGGCGCTATCGGGAACTTGATGTCGCCAGAACCACCAAATTTTGGAATGAAGGCCGTGCCAGTGCTGGTGTTTCTAAAGTTGGTGCCGAGCGGCTCGATTACTACGTTTCCGCTGACACTGAGGTCTAGGTCAAGAGCCTCGTTGATTTGGTCTGCTCGCAAGATAAAGCCACCAGGGGTGCTGATGGTGGTGCCGGCATTTCCGCCCCAAACACCATCTCCAGGTGCGGAACCAGACTGTCTACCTTCGGCCACAATTGCATCGGATGCCGTAGATAGCGATCTAATAGCCATAGTGGCGCCAGAGCCCCAGGCATTGAATTCCATTGGACCATCGGAGAAAGTTCCACCAGCTCCGGTGGTCTCGCCAACAAGTTGGATCTTGCCGTTACCAGAGAAGATTTCCGTGCCACTCACAAAAGCGATACCGGCACCCCAGGCACTTCCCAGTGACGAATGCATTCGCCCGAAGATGGAGATATTGCCACCGGCCGAGTAAATCTTGGTACCGGAATTGACAACCTGGAGGGTTCCAAGTTGAACACCTGTGGTGTTTGAAGTACCTATTGCGTTGTAACCAGTGCCGCTGCCAGCGGCAAAGCCTGCTGGTCGGGTTGGATCGGTGGTGCTCGCAAGACCACCGCCGATAACAATGTCGCCACCGCCGGTAGTTGTTGATGTGCCACATGTTGAAGCCGTTGAACACAGCACTGCGTTACCGAGCAGTCTTACGAAACCAGCGGAGTTATTGTCACTGTCGGACCAAAGCACGATGTGACCACCGTTGGTACGCACCTGCTTAGAGCTGGTGACGTGGATTTCATCGACCGAGCGCAGCAGAATCTGCGATCCAGCCCTTGTGCTTTGAATGCTCTCGTTTAGAGTCAGGCTGGTTCCGTAGACACTGATTGGTCCGCTGATGCTAAACGGAGCGCTCACTCGAACCGAACCTGTGCTCTGGTTTACCACAGCACTACCGGATAGGTTTCCAGCTTTTCCGATCCGCAAGCTGCTGACTCCGGTGGATGGCCTGAAGCCAGTGCCAAGGTCCAAGGTGGTTTCAAACCCACCCGTGAATGGCTCAAAGACAACCTCACCGGATGTGCTGTAGCCAGCACTGGTTTGGTTGGAGAAGGCATCGGCACGCATGATGAGCGTGGCCGATGAAGTCAGGGTCGAGTTAGCGCCGAAGAGGCTGGGCTCACTTAGGAAGTCGATTACCGCGATGTCATTACCGCTGCCTGAACCACGCGCCTCAATCACAACAGAGGAGGTGACCGCGTGGAAGGTAATTCCGCGGAATCGCATTGATGGTGCGTTGGTTTGCTGGTTTCGGCCGGAGATATAAACGCCGCCTTGACCCTTGCTGGAGACCACAGTGTCGCCAGCAGAGGTGCCTCGCAAGAACGAGACGCCAGCCGAATCATCATTTGTTCCGGTTGATAAACCGACTATCGAAATAGCCTGGCTGTGCGAGCTAAAGCTCTCAAACAAACTGGGTGAACCCGGAACTGCGAGGTGCTCAAACGCGTGAGAGTTACCACCATCCAGATTTGTCGTCGATGCCGACAGAGCCTCAAAAATTAGCCTTCCGTTGCCGGCTTCAAAGATCATTTGACCCAGCAAGTTAACGGCCATTCGTCTCGAAGACTGCCCCCTGACCACCAGGTCTCCGCCACCCGAATAAGCAGCAAAGGCACTAGTTGAGTTATCGCGACCGAGTTGAATCGCGTCACCATTATTTAGGCCTGCCACACTCCGGGCATAACCGTCAGGTAGTCCATCGCTATTTGAGTCGAGACCTCCGGCGAGATAAATATCTCCACCACCTGAGATTGCGGTCGTGCTACCAGCGACGGTATTGAGAACTACCCTCTCCTCAGAGCGAATGTAGCCTGCTCCGTTGTTATCCGAGTCAGACCAAATAACCAGGTCCCCACCATTTAGCTGAATGTCAACATTTGCTGAGAGCGAGATGCTGCCATTCGCGCGCAGCGTCAGACTCGCCGTTGCGCTGGTGGTGACATCGGCTGCGACCATGATGTTTCCAGATGCGGATATGACGGTTGAGTAACTCGCCATCTGACGTACTAGGTCGGAAGCTCGAATATTGGTCGTTCCGGTGCCGGAAGTTGCGTAGAACTCGCCACCCAAGAAGATTCCCTGGGTAGTAACTCCATCGGCAATGTTTACATTCGCCGGGTAAGCATTCGGTGAGACCACAAGCGAAGTCGCAATAAATGCGTCCGCGGTAAACACCAGTGTCTGAGCGGAATTTATGCCGCTAGTGAAGCCGAGCCCAGTAAAGGTCGCAATTCCATTAACAGCATTGACCGTGAAGGACTGGGTGAGAGCGGCGCCATTGAACTGCAAAACTCCAGCCGAAGCCGTCACAGAAACTAATCCAGTGGTTTGGACAAGATTGCCTGAAAGGTCCGTGAACTGGACCCTGATTGGGTTGGCAAATGCCTCGCCAGGACGCGAGCCGACGGGCGACTCGGTGACCTCTAGAGCAGAGCCCCAAGACAATAGGACAACACCGGATCCACCGTTTCCACCGTATGAATCACTGGCCCAGTCACCACCGGCACCACCACCGCCACCACCGGTGTTTGGTGAGGCGTTGGTTGCAAGAATGTTGGCTCCTGCGCCACCGCCGCCCGTTCCACCGGTTCCATGGCCGGTACCAGTGTTGTGACGCGAACCACCACCACCGCCTGCATAGGCGGTTGCGGTACCGCTGATAGAAGATATTCGACCGGCACCACCATTACCAGCTTGGGCAGCGGTTCCCGCACCACCAGCCTGGGTGGCACCACCACCACCGGAGGTTTGCCAAGTGCCATCTCCAGTGGTACCACCGGAATTACCCTGTCCCGCTGTACCGGCTCCGCCAACCTGATTAGAACCGCCGGCGCTGAGTCCACCACCACCACCACCGGAGCCGCCAGAAAGAGCGTTGGCATCGACATAACCAAAACCAGTTACCGTCAAAGTAGCACCGCGACCGCCACCGTTCATCGTGATCGAGCCAAGAATCGAAGCTTGCCCGCTATTCGCCTTTCGGGACACCCCAAAGCTACGTTGGGTATCGGTACTCACCTGAGTGTATGTATCACTAGTCGAACCGAACAAGACCGCGCCCGGACCGCCTTGACCGACAACTACTGGCACGGTTCGTTGGCCAAAAGTCAGTGATTGCGATTCTGTGAAACCGCCGGCACCTCCACCACCACCAACCATGGCACCGCCGCCACCGCCACCGGCTACCACAGCGGCTTTAAACTTGGTTATGCCGGATGGCAACGTGAATCCACCCGCTGCAGTCAAATAGCTGCGCCTGAATTTCAAAGCATTCTGCTGAGAAAAAGCGGTAGTGCGCTCGACAATAAAGCCATCCGAGAAATTAGCGGCTAGGTAACCACCTACAACATCCGCATTAAACACGAGATTTCTGTTGTTTCCTGAACGATCTCTTACGATGCCAGGTTCATACTCATTGAAGTCATAGTGCGCACGCAGTGTGCCGGTCACTCCGGAAGTTGAGTAGGTGTGCATCGATGCTTGCAGATTTGCAGCATCGAGGGCAGTGCCCCAGACCTTCACCTGATCGATGGCTCCCGATATTTCTGGGTAGGAAAGATCCCACTGCCTTGCGCCACCAATTGCAAACTCAGGACCTATATTTCCCCAGGTGACCGGCTGGTCGACCATCTTCACGCCATCGATGTAAATCTCGACATCGTCGACATTTCGAACCATGGCTATGTGATACCAACGGTCCTGCAGGAACTTGAAGTTGTATAGGGAGTCAAAAATAGTCCCGCCAAAGGTGTAGTGGAGGGTTCCTCCGTTTAGCCAAAGCGAAACACGCTGGGAGTAGGCCTGAGCGGTATCCATTTGTGAGAACAGTCCCCTGTAACCAGAAGCCACATCATTCGCGTCAAGGTAGTACCACGCCTCGTAAGTCCAACTACCGCTTGCAGGCACAACATTTGAATTCGTGTAGGCAAAGCTTTGAGCAGCGTTGTTCTTATCCCATGCCAAGTCTGTGTTTGGTGAGTAGCGCACGATGACGACACCCGAACCACCGCTTGCTCCAACGCTCCAATATGCACCACCGCCACCGGAACCAGTGTTGGTTGCACCCTCAGTCGGGGTGGTGTTATTCGGCCCAGCACCGGTTCCACCGATACTAGATCCGCCACTGGCACCTGTTCCATCGCGGTCCGCACCACCACCACCGGCAGCATAGAAGGTGGATGTACCTGTGATCGAGCTGGACATTCCAGCGCCACCTGCACCTGCAACTCTGAACGACGCAGCGTTTCCGCCGGCACCACCGGCACCACCACCACCGGAACCTGCTTGCGATGCCGGAATTATCGTTCCACCGGCGTTACCGTATTCAACTCCGCCCGGATAAGTGGTGGCATCAGTTGCCTGAGTCCCGGCTGCTCCGGCCTGGTTTTGATCCTGCTCAGCGTGACCACCACCGGAACCTCCGGAGTAACCAAGCGCTCGATCGTAATTGGTCGGGTAGCCATAGCCACCACCGCCACCACCGCCGAGAGCTACAACTGAACCCAATTCAGAAGTTTGCCCATTGAGACCGTGATTGGTAGTGGCAGACGTGTTTAGACCAAAACGCCCACCTTGGCCAACCTTAATGTTGACGGTTGAACTAACAGAGAGGGCTTGAAATTCGACCACACCACCGGCACCACCACCACCACCGTCAGCGCTACCACCACCGCCGCCGCCACCGGCCACAACAAGTGCGCGGAACGAGTTGGCATTGGTTGGAACTTTCCAACCGCCAATACCGGGTAGGTAGGTTCTTGGGAATGTTATGACAGTGTCGCCACCGGCTACGTAGGTGGTGCGCTTGACATCTTGGAAGTTGATTGAAACATTCGGTGAGAGGTTGGCGGTGCCATAGCGGTCGTGCACCACGCTTCCAGAACCCTGATTGAAGTCCCAGTAGGCAGCTGGCGTCGGGCTGGTTGGTCGGGTGTGCATGTCGGTGGACATCCAGCCACCGCGATCTGATTGCCACAATCGAATCTCATCCACCTGGCCATCAAATAATGCCAGGGTCGAGGTTTCGGTTGCAGACCAAGATCCAATGCCAAAGTACTTGTTCACGATGCCACCGGAGTCTTGTCGACTTCCTCGCGAGTGGACGTGTTGGCCATTGACATAGAAATGAGTGTCAGTCGCAGTCAGCACCAAGCCGATGTGCGTCCACTGGCCCTGTCTTACAGTTACACCGGTATCGACGAGGCCGCTGGCCCAAGAACTGCCGTTGCCGATGTAGTACTGCCAAGTGTTTGCTCGACTCATGATGACGAACTTGTGCTCCATGTTTATAAGCACGCGGTCATTGCCCGTTGGGTTGTTAGCAGCGAGGGAACCTGGGCTTACCCAAAGTTGCACTGAATACGGATTTGTGTAGGTTGGCTGCGGCAACGAACTGTAGGTAGCACCTAATTGATTCCCGTTCGAAGAAATTGTTGCCGCGTAGTCAATTTCAGAGTCAGATCCATCGGCGGCGGATTGTGCGCTGAGGAAGCTGGTGATCGCCATCACACCGGCTAGCAGCAGACCGACAGCGGCAAGCCCAAAAGAGCGCAACCACTTGGTTGCCCCTCTGGCTAACTGCAGCTCGGTCATAGTCTCTCTCGTTTTCAGGCATGGCAAAGCACACCCTTTAGGCGCTTCAAGTTTATTTGAATGGACAATTCGTTAGTCCGGATATGTACGGCTAACCGAAGCCTAGGAGACGCGTTATTGCGGGCTATTTGGGGGATAGTTTTAGCGCACTAAAACCATGGCGGATTCGACCAATTGCCCTGCCACAAATACCCGCACTTCGACCAGGCGATTACTGCCTACTTTGGTGAGATTTACGGTGTAGTCGTTAGTTAGAACCGAGACATCTCGGCGCTTGCTCCCAACCTGAATTGAGAGTTTTTGCCCGGAGAGATTCTTGGTGTAAACGGCGACATACCCCAAGAACGAACCAATGGTCACCTTGGTGTCTCTTTGGGTTTCCAGCGAAACAATCTCAATTTTGAAATTGCTATTGGTTTGACCCTGATCAGACACCAAGGTGATGGTGACGTCCCCGGGGTTGGTGGCAAGCGGAATCCGAATGGCGATCAAGGTATTCGATATGACTTGGAACGTGGTAGGCCGACCGTCAATCAGCACCTGCTCAACCGATTTGAAGTCCCAACCGGCGACCCTGATCACACTGTCGGCACTGGCTCGAGATCCTTCGATGGCGGACGATGCCTTGGGGGCTTGATGGAGGTTAAGTCCTTGAGCTGGGAGGCTAAGGCCAACCAGCAGCATGGCTGCGATGGTTGAGATTGTCCGCTTTAGTCCCATTTGCCATCAGCCTATAAAGCGAGTGTGTTTCTAGGCTTTGGAACCACAGGGAAAAGAAAATCCCCCAGGTAAACCTGGGGGATCAATCTTTGCTTTGGGGGGATTACTTTAGGGTAACCTTGCCGCCGGCAGCCTCTAGCTTTGCCTTAGCGTCCTCAGCGGTCTCCTTCTTGGCACCCTCAAGGATGGTTGCAGGTGCACCATCAACTAGAGCCTTTGCCTCGCCTAGACCTAGGTTGGTGATTGCACGAACCTCCTTGATGACCTGGATCTTCTGGTCACCAGCGGACTCTAGTACAACGTCGAACTCGGTCTTCTCTTCTGCAGCCTCAGCAGGTGCAGCAGCGCCTGCAGCAGCAACTGCAACTGGTGCAGCAGCAGAAACTTCGAATACCTCTTCGAACTTCTTTACGAACTCAGAAAGCTCGATCAGGGTTAGCTCCTTGAAAGCCTCAATGAGCTGGTCGGCAGATAGCTTTGCCATTTGTGTCTCCTATTGGTTTGTTGACGATTATTAGTTGGACTCTTGCTTTTGACGCAACGCGTCGACAACGCGAACGGTTCCCGAAGGAAGTGCGTTGAAGGTGTAGGCAGCCTTGAACAGCGAGGCCTTTAGAGCACCAGCGGCCTTGGCCAGTAGTACTTCGCGAGTCTCGAGGTCCGCAAGCTTCTTAACATCTGCCTCGGAAAGAGCAATGCCATCCATGACACCGGTCTTAACCACTAGCAGCGGGTTAGCCTTTGCGAAGTCCTTCAGTGCCTTTGCCGCGGAAACTGCGTCCCCGTGAACAAATGCCAATGCAGATGGTCCAAATAGCTGGCCCTCAAAAGCAGAAACTCCTGCTTCCTTTGCTGCGATTGTTAGAAGGGTGTTCTTAGCAACTACGTAGGTTGCGTCATTAGCCAATGCGCGACGCAGCTCCTTGAGCTGAGTCACAGTGAGTCCGCGGTATTCAGTAAGGATTACTGCACTCGAGCTAGAGAACTTGTCCTTTAGCTCGGCGACCGTAGCCTTCTTGTCTGCCATGGCACTCCTTGTTTGTGTTGGTGCCGGTCAGTTCTTAAAAGAAAAAGCTCCGAACGCAGAGTAAACGTTCAGAGCAAAAAGCTTCTTACATTCACCTGCGCTGGCCTTCACTTTCGTGAACCTTAATCAACGCAGGTGAATCTAGAAACAAATTTCTTTGATTACCTTTGACGAAACCGGCGGTCTTTGGCTGCGTATAGCTTATTTCCACCGTGACGCTCGCGCAAGTCCTTCTTTACCTTGGACTTGTTTGCGGTCTCAAATCTTGAGTCACCGAAGTCCAACGAGTCAACCACCGGAGGTGGTGCAATTGGACCGGCAAGATCGGCCACAAACTTGTCTCCGGCTACCACGTGCACATACCTAGCCTCACGGTCAGCACGCTCCAGTAGGCCCTCAACCTTGCGGGTGCGGCCCAGTGGAACTAGCGAAACCACGGTGCCCGAGCGACCGGCACGACCGGTGCGACCGGCGCGGTGCAGGTAGGTCTTGTACTCCTCTGGGAGGTCAAGCTGAATTACCAACTTGACATCGTCAACGTGAATACCGCGAGCTGCAACGTCGGTTGCGATCATGACGCGAGCTGCGCCGTGAGTAAAGCGCTCTAGGTTTCTGGTGCGCTGAGCCTGGTTTAGGTCTCCGTGTAGTCGAGCGGTTGAGACACCGGCATCGTTTAGCGACTGTGACAGTGCCTCGGCGGTTGCCTTGGTGCGCACAAAGACGATCGACTTACCCTCGCCCTGAACTAGGCGGTGGAAGACCTGAGAGCGGTCCTTTGGCTCCATGGTCAAAACGATATGGTCGATATCTGAAGTCTCGTTTACCTCACCCGGCACCTCATAGACGTATGGGTTTGGCATGAAGCGCTTGACTAGGCTAGCAACCTGCTTATCTAGGGTTGCTGAGAACAGTAGCTTCTGGGAATCTCCAGTTGCCTCCAGGATGCGGGTCACTGGCTCAACAAAGCCAAGTTCACACATGTGGTCGGCTTCGTCCAAAACAATGCGTTCGCACTCTGAGAGATCCACTAAACCTTGCGCCATTAAGTCTTCTAGACGACCAGGTGTGGCAATAGCGATATCCACACCACGCTTTAGCGCCTGCTCCTGACGGAACTGTGGCACACCACCGTAGATGGTGGTGGTGAAGAAGCCAACGCTCTTGGCAAGCTGGGAAAGAGTGCGGTCGATTTGGTCGGCAAGCTCACGGGTTGGTGCTAGCACCAAAGCCTTTGGCTTACCTGGCTTGCGCGGCTGGTTGCCCTGAGCAGAAAGCATTGCTACCAGAGGCACTCCAAAGGCGATGGTCTTACCGCTACCGGTCTTACCGCGACCAAGAACATCTCTACCAGCCATGGCAACTGGAATGGTTGCAGCCTGGATTGGGAATGGTGCTGCGGCACCCATCTTGGCCAGCTCCTGGGTTAGACGCTCTGGGAGGTCCATCTCCTGGAAGGTTGCAAAGCTGGCTGCATCGGTTGCACTCTCGAGCTTCTCGAGCTTGACGTCCTGCGAGAAGGTCTTGCCGGTTGCGCTCTTGGCACGAGCACCCTCGAAAGTCTTGTTGCGGTCGTTGTCGCGTGCTACGCGATCTGGACGCTCAGAGTAGGTCTTGCGGGCTGGGTCAAAGTCGCGCCCACCGCTGCGAGGCTTGCGGTCACCGTCAAACTCGCGAGCGGCTCTTGGCTTGCGGTCGCCATCGAAGTCACGGGCAGCTCTTGGCTTGCGGTCAGACTCAAACTCTGGGCGAGCGGTGCGAGGCTTGCGATCTGCCTCTGCGCCACGCTCCGAGCGTGGAACGTAGTCACCCTTTTTGGAGGCGTAGCCTTTGCGGCCGTCTTTCTTGGCAGGTGCTTCGCCGCGAGCTGATTCCCACTTAGGGGCTACTGCTCTTTTTTTACCAGCAGCTGCTGGCCTGGACGCGCGCGAAGGCGCGGAAAAATCTTTTGGCATTTTGAGGATTCCTTAGGGGCGTGCCTAAGGACGGTTTCCTCTAGCACTACGAAAGGCCAGCCTACGGGGTGAAGCGCAAAAAAGATAGAACCAAATTAGCTGACTAGCCCGCGGAGCTTTAGCTCGGCGTGCAAAACAGCGTCGGATGGCTCAACCAGATGAGTGCCGTCGGCAAAGCGAATCACAGGGATGTTGGTGCGGCCAGAGATCTCTTTTGAACGATCTGCAGCCGATGCGTCGGCCTCAACATCGTGCATCTCATACTCAACACCCAGGGTGTTTAGAAGTGACTTTGACCTTCTGCAGTCGCTGCACCAGTCTGCTCCGTAGAACTCAATTTCTGCCATTTTTACCTCAACCTAATCGAATCTGGAATGACTAACTCGCCATCCTCAAAGGTAATTCCCTTGAGTGAGCGAACCACAATGTCAGCTTGGGTGTCAA
Organism: Actinomycetota bacterium; assembly: GCA_041180205.1. Lineage (GTDB taxonomy): Bacteria > Actinomycetota > Actinomycetes > Actinomycetales > Microbacteriaceae > Aquiluna. The sequence continues at coordinate 10,080 of JBEGRX010000013.1, forward strand.
GCGCATGTTCGGTAACACCAACTAGCAATCCTGCCCCTGCTTCTAAGCCAGCCAGGATTCCCGATGCGGCATCCTCAAACACCACGCACTCTGAGATATCGAAACCTAGATTGGCAGCACCTTTGAGGTATGGCTCAGGGTGGGGCTTGCCGTTTTCGACGTCCCAGGCGGTAACGATCTCGTTGGGGATTGGGATGCCGGCCGCGGTCAGTCTGGCTCTGGCGAGATTTGGGTTGGCACTGGTGACCACGGTCCAGACCCCCGGCTTCATCGCGGTGAGGAAATCAACCGAGCCTTCGAGCGGCACGGTGAGGTGAGCGAGGTCCTGCTCGAGGTTATTGATGTAATCATCGGCCTCTTTGAAAAGCTGCTCACCGACCATTTGCAAAACCAAGTCCTGAGCACGTTTGCCGTGATGCTCTGCGGTTAGCTCAAAGCCCGGGTAATACTTCTCACCCCATTGTCGCCAAGCGCTAATAGCTCCCGGCATGGAATCGACTAGGACTCCGTCGTTGTCGAACAAAAGTCCCTTGTAATAACTACGCATTGGTTACTTTGTGTCTCGAGATCATGGTGCGGTAAATGCCGAAAGTAGCAAGAGCCAGTAACACCAGGGCCGGAAGCAGTGACTCTAGGAACCAGCTCAGTGATGGCCCAGTGATGATCGGCTGCTGCGAATTAGGATCGCCCTCGACCCACTCGGGCCATACGCGCAAATTCTCAATAGCCGAGAATCCAAAGCTAAAGGCCATGATCGTCACCACAGCGCCGAACACAATGGAGAGCACCAGGTTTAGGTTCACAGCGGCAGTGCCAGTTCTTCTTGGCCTTGGAGCAAGCGGCTTTGCGGAGCGAGCCTGAGCGGCAAAGCGGGTGCCAACAATTATTGATGTGGCGATAATGGCTTGAATAATTACCCAGATCCAGACATCCAAATTGGTTCTGGTGGTGTCGTAAACCACCAGTCCGAAGATGATGGCGATTGCAGTTCCAATAATCGGTGAGGCGTATGCCAAACCAATCGCTCGCTGCAATCTTGCGCGCTCCTCATCCTTCTCCTCGTGGGAGATATCCGGAGCATCCTTACGGAAGACAAACGCAAACAAAATAACTACCACCACCAAAGCGGTGGCCAGCACGATCGGCACATAGACCCCGAAGATGCGGATCAGTGGAGAGGCGTCCCTGGAGTCGTAGTTATTGAATGCACCGAGAAAATTACCGATGGCAAATACCGCCCCGCCCACCAGTGACAAAATCACGAACAAGTTATTGAAGCGGTGAGCACTTTGCGCAAGCGGCGAATCGGCTTCGGTTCGAAGCGCAAGCGCAATGCGCTGACCGAGTAGCGATGCTATGGCAACTCCGGTGATACCAAGCAGGATCAGGTAGACACTCCACTGCAGAGTCACCTCGTATGGCAGCTGTTCGCCCCTGTTGTCATACGTTGGCATCTCGCGATACAGGTCAACGAATTGCGCGAGCATCATCATGGCCCAGAGGAAAGCTAGGCCGATCAAGGGTAGCTGAATGGCGCGATTTGCATTTCTAGATTCACTCATAGCTACAGCCTAGACTTGCCGCATGATTTTGGTAATTGGTGAGGCGCTGATAGACCTAATTGGCACGGCCGATGGCGGTGGCAAGTACCAGTCGGTCGTTGGCGGAGCAAACGCAAATGTGGCCCTTGCACTTGCTCGCCGCGGTGTTGAGCAAAGATTTCTAGGACGCATTTCCTCAGATGGCTTTGGTCAGCAGATTCGCGAACGTCTGGTTTCAAATGGTGTAAATCTCGATTACAGCATCAATGCCAAGGAGCAGACTTCGCTCGCAGTGGCGACCATCGGCACTGATGGTTCTGCCAGTTACAGCTTCTATGTCGATGGCACCGCAGACTGGGGCTGGACTGAAGCCGAACTACCAAGTGCCATCGAGCTTGCTTCTCTCAACACTCACGCAGTGCAGTTTGGTTGCTTGGCAATGGCGATTGCGCCAGGTGGTTTGGTATTGGAGCGTTGGCTTAGAGAGCTCCATGAGATTGGTGATTCGACCTTGAGTCACGATCTAAATATTCGTTCAGCGCTCGGATTCGAACGTGAGCATGAGCTGGAACGAGTGCTCAGAATCAATGCCCACAGCCACATCATCAAAGCCTCAGATGCCGACATCGAATGGCTATATGACCTTGGTAGTGGCAGCGAATTGGATTCGATCGCCGGCGACTGGAGCCAGGGTGGCAAGTTGGTTGTGATTACCCGCGGTGGCGATGGTGCAACGCTGTATTTGAATGGCGCAAAGCTTCACGCTGCAGCACCGAAAATCAACCTGGTTGACACTGTCGGTGCTGGCGATACCTTCATGGCAAACCTGCTCGCCGAGCTTGATTTGCTTGGAGCCTTGGGCGCTCAGCCTCTGGCTCGCTTAGCTAATTTAGACGCAGCCCAGTTGCAACGTGCTGCCGAGATTGCTGCGGTGGCTGCGGGAATTGTTTGCGAGCGCAAGGGCTGTGAACCGCCAACCTTGGCAGAGACTATTGCTCGAGCAGCAAGCCAAGCGCAATAGCGGCCGTGAAGCGAACGCCGTCTTTGGTTTTGTAAAGGCTGTGGCTGTGCGTTAGCTCAGCAATCACACTGGTGCCGAGTCCTTGAGGGCCTGAAACCAGTTCTCTACCGTCGTTATCAACCACTAAGTCCAAAAGCTGTGAGCCCATCGTGATTGTCACCTTGATGTTCTTAGCCTTGCCGTGCTTGATGGCATTGGTGATTGCTTCGCGCAATACCTCAATCGTGCTTCGCGCCAGGCTCTGCTCGGCTTCAAGCACTGCCTGCGCCTGAGGCTGGATGTGATAATCGATTCGACAGTTTTCAGACCAAACCTCTGCGATGTCGTTCAATACCTGCCCGAAACTCTCGCCCTCGAGATATGCGGTATGACCCAGTCGCGACAGTGCCTTATCAACCGAGTCGCGCACTTTCTCAAGGTCTGAAATTGTTGGGTTATCGATCTTGGAGAGTTGCAGCGCAGTGGCATGCAAGGTGGCCTGCACACTGCCGTGGAGTTCGGTCGCCAGCATCTTTTGGTCAAGCCAGACCTGCTGTCGCAATTGCGAGTTCAATAGCCGCAATTCCTCAACTATGCCTCTCAGTTGCGCTTGAGAAATGTCAGCTTGGTTTTGGGCAATTGCCATCAAATAAATGCTTGGGAATGCGATCGAAAAGAACACGGTGGACTGCACTAAGAATGTTGCAGGGAGTGTCAAGGTCTCCCAAAACGTGAAAGGCCAGGCCGTGAGTCCAACCAGCGCACCAAATGGAATGGAAACCAAAAAACCGACCCAGGTTAGGTGATCCACGTTTGCCGTGAGCGACTTGACTGCATAGGTGATTAGCCCAAACCAGCTTGTCAGCACCAGCGCGGTGACCAATCCCTGCAGCGGGTTACTGGAAGCCGAGAGCATCGAGAATCCCAGCACAAAGGCGGTGAGTGCAGTCCACCCCACCGGAAGTGCTTGTCCCAGGGTGCTGCGCTTGGGGAGAGTTAGCCGACCCAGTTTGGTTAGAAACGGTGCTGCCGCAGTCAGAGTTGGTGGATCAAAACGTTTTGCTAACTCGTGACTTAGCGGCCTAACCACGTCCTCATTCAGTCCCCGCAGGGCTCGAACGATGGCCGATGCATCCTTGGATAGCTTGGCATCGTTTAGGTGCTTTGAGATTTCCCAGAGCGATGGGGTTACCAGCTCGCTGATTCGAGCCCGCTGGGCAAGCCGAAGCCGGTCAATCTCCTGAGCAAATTCCAGCCTGGATTGATTCAGCGAGTACTGCTCTCGCCTAAGCTCCTGGTCGATCTCCTTTTGGGTCAGGTATGCGACCACCAGGGTGTTGAAGACCATGTAGATTGCGGCAACGTAAATTGGTGCCGCAGAGAGCCGGAACCAAATATCACTAACCGGGACAACACCCAGCAGCAATCCAACGTTGAAAACTGTAATTCCGCGAATTAGGCCGGCAACCAGCAGGATGACCAGATTTGCAGTCGTACCCGGTTTTCCAAAAAATCTCAGGTGAGCTTGCTGGAGCACTTCGATGGCAGCAACAGTGACGGCGAACCCGGTGATGACTACCAAAAACCAGCTGATCGGGTCGCCTCCGAGACGCCCGAAGTCATTGATCAGACCGGTGATGATCGCCGGCAGAGCAAAGAGCACGTGGGTGCGCCAATTCAAAGCATGCTTCCCCCCGAGAGCACTCCATGGGGAAACTGTGTACTGGGCCAAGAACTAGACCTGTTCTTTTAGCTGGTGGTACTTGCTGGCGGCTTCAACTCTGGGATTGCCGTCTTTAGGGTCGATGTTCATAAGCTCAAAAATGCGAGTCAGCATGCCCTCGACGGCTCTCACGGTGGTGCCTCGAAGCTCAGCAATCTGGGCGTTGGTCTTACCCTCGCTGAGGAGTTGCAGGGTTTCAATCTGACGGCGTGAAAGCGCTGAGAAGGGTCGATTACTGGCAAGGTCGTGTCGATACTCTTTGGTGATGGAGTCCTTCAGGACCGCCTCAATCGCATCCACTAGCTCCTGGCCGTTCTGGATAGCGCCTTTACGCAAATAGGCCTGGTTTGATTTCACAATCGAGGCATCTTTGCTGCCAAAACGTGGGTCAGGCAGATTGGTTAGATAAACGATTCCGACCGCCGGAGTGCTTGGGTTCATGGATTCCACGAGCTCAAAGCCATTTGGCCCTGGGCCTAATTCAATATCGACCACGATGCAATCTGGATCGATCGACTTCATAGCCCGCTTGGCATCCGCCGCATTGGCTGCCGTTGTTACTACGAATCCGGCAGACTCAACCGCACGCGCCAAAAGGTCACGCATCAGCGGTTCGTTCTCAACCACTAGAACGTGGCGAAAGGCTTTTGGGTCTGACTTTGGCATCGGGCTCCAATTTTGAATCTCAATAAGCATAATCCGCGTCGGGTAACCGCACATATCTGGCCTAAATTGTCAGCCCCCTAGGGCAAACTTTAGCCATGCGGAAAACCACCACCGGCCTAAGTTTCGACTCTCGCGATCTGATGCGATCGCAGTGCTCCCACTGCACACGTCTGTCAGTGGCCAGGGAGCTCAAGGTAACCGGTCTTCAGGAGCTAATCGATGAGTTCTATGTAAAACCGGACAGTTTGGCAATTCGCTACGGCATGAAATACGAAGCCGCTCTTGAGGCTGAATTGGTGCAAAATCTTGGCGAGCTGGTTAGGGCTCCGCAACCTCAAACCCTAGAGGCGACGCTTGAATTAATGGGACAGGGTGTTCCGGTGATCTATCAGGGCGTTCTCAAGGGTGGCACTGGTCAGCTTGAGTTTTCCGGAAGGCCTGACTTCTTGCTGCGCGGTGATTATCGCTTCGAAATGAGCGAGCAGGGCCTAACCGCTATCCAGGTCGGTGTCTGGCAAGGCGGTTACACCGCTTGGGATGCCAAGTTGTCGGCGACACCAAAACCCGACTATCAAATTCAGGTTGGCCTCTACGCCGATGTCCTGAGAAGTCTTAATCTTGAGGCCGCCTCCGAGCACGGCCTGATTCTTGGTAATCGAGAGCTCGCAGCCTTTTCGGCCGATGCACTAATTGCCCAAATGTTCGTCAAGCGTTCGGCCTACGAGGCAAGCGTGGCCGCCATAGTGGCGCAGGAACCAAAAACTCTGGCGGATCTTGGGGAGCTGGTCTGCGAGGCATCCACCTATTGCGACCTGTGCGAATACCCAGCGCTTTGCCGGCACATGCGACTTCAGACGAATCACCTGCAGTTGGTCGCGGGCATCACCAAGGCGCAAATTGATGCGTTGCGTCACCTCGGAATCACCACGGTTCGCCAGCTTGCGGCACTGGATGAACCAACCGAGAAGCACTCGATTGATATCATTCGAAAGTTGGCGCTGCAAGCCAGCTTGCAGCAGAACTTTTTTGATACTGGACTAAGAAGTCAGGTGGTCGCAGATCCAGAGCTGCTTTCCGGCCTACCAGAGGCTAATCCGGGAGATCTATTTTTCGACCTTGAAGGATTCACGTTCTTTGGTGAACCTGGCGGCCTGGAGTATCTCTGGGGCTGGGTCGATGCCAAGGGTGAGTACTTCCACCACTGGGCCGACGACAGAGCTGGTGAAGAGCGAGCCTTCGAGAGTTTCATGGAGGCGGCACTGATAAACCGCAAGCGCTACCCGCAAAGTCGCATCTACCACTACGCACACTACGAGAAGACCGCGCTGAAAAAGCTGGCTGCCAGAACCGGCAAGTACGAATACGAGCTGATGCAGCTGATTGAGAACGGTGTCTTTGTAGATCTCTACAAGCTGGTCGACAAAGCGCTGGTGATCTCGGAAGAGCGTTACAGCATCAAGAACCTGGAGAACTTCTACGAGTTCGATCGCTCCTCTGACGTCAAAGAGGCAATGGGCTCAATGGAGTTCTACGACCAGTACCTAACCACTTTGGCCGACGATGCCGATGCGGCGGAAAAGCTAAAGCGCCAGGTGATTGCATACAACCGAGACGATTGTGCAAGCACACTGGCGCTTTATAAGTGGCTTTTGGACCTTACATAAAGGTTGCAACATCCAAAGGAATGCCAGGACCGAAGGTGGTCGCTACGGCACCCTTTAGCAGGTACTTACCCTTAGAGGTCGA
>JBEGRX010000014.1:0-16574 GCA_041180205.1 Actinomycetota bacterium
CTTCGCAAGCCAGATGCAGCCAAAGTTGAAATAGCTGTCAGATGGGTGGGGTTTGATATCCCGAATGAGTTTGTAGTTGGTTACGGTCTGGATTACAACGAGCAGTACCGCTCTTTGGACGGCGTTGGAATCCTGTCACCGAGCGTCTACAGCTAGAAATTACGGAAGGGGCACACGCCCATAATGAAGATGAAGAAGTTTTTGCGCGGCCCCTGGCTCTGGATTGGCCTTGCCATAGGTGTGATGCTGATCGGCAGCCAATTGATGACCGCCCAGCAGTTCACCAAGGTGGACACTCAGGTCGGTCTCGACCTAATCGAGTCTGGCAAGGCAAAAACCGTAAAGATCTTCGATGGCGCGCAGCGCGTTGATGTCACCCTTGCCAAACCAGATCCAGAGTATGGCGAGCAGGTTCAGTTCTTCTACGTCATCGGTCGTGAGGTTGCGGTCACCAAGGCTGTGGCGGATGCCAACATTTCCGAAGGCTGGACCGATGAGGTGCAGCGCACCCCCTGGTACCTAGCGCTGCTCGGGTCGCTTCTACCATTCGTAATCATTTTGGCGCTGTTCTGGTTCCTAATGGGGTCAATGTCTGGCGGTGGCCGCGGAGTCATGAACTTCGGTAAGTCAAAGGCCAAGATGGTGACCAAAGAAACCTCAAACGTCACCTTCAAGGACGTGGCCGGTATTGATGAAGCCATGGAAGAACTGGTTGAAATCAAGGACTTCCTCAAGGACCCGAAGAAGTTCCAGGAGATGGGTGCCAAGATCCCGCGCGGCGTATTGCTCTACGGCCCTCCAGGAACCGGTAAGACTCTGGTAGCCAAGGCAGTTGCTGGCGAAGCCGGAGTGCCATTCTTTTCGATCTCTGGTTCCGACTTTGTCGAGATGTTTGTTGGTGTCGGTGCCTCGCGAGTTCGCGACCTGTTCGAGCAGGCCAAGCAGGCCTCACCGGCCATCATCTTCGTTGATGAAATCGATGCCGTGGGCCGTCACCGCGGTACCGGTATCGGCGGTGGTAACGACGAGCGGGAACAGACTCTAAATCAGCTTTTGGTTGAGATGGATGGTTTTGACACCAACACAAATGTCATCCTGATCGCAGCCACCAACCGTCCTGACGTGCTTGACCCGGCGCTACTGCGCCCAGGTCGCTTCGACCGTCAGGTTGGAGTAAACGCTCCAGACCTAAAGGGCCGTGAGCAGATTCTTGGCATTCACTCCAAGAACAAGCCACTTTCAGAAGATGTCAACCTCGAGTTGGTTGCTCGTCGCACCCCCGGCTTTACCGGAGCAGATCTTGCGAATGTGCTCAACGAGGCAGCGCTATTGGCAGCTCGTCTCAACCGCAAGCTGATTGACAACGAAATCATTGACGAGGCAATCGACCGCGTTATCGGTGGACCGCAGAAGAAGTCCACACTGATGCGCGATCACGAGCGACTAATCACCGCCTACCACGAGGCTGGTCACGCTCTGGTTGCTGGCGCGCTAAACCACTCTGACCCGGTCACCAAGATCACTATCTTGCCAAGAGGTCGTGCCCTGGGTTACACCATGGTGATGCCGATGGAGGATCGCTACTCGATCACCCGCAATCAGCTACTGGACCAGATTGCATACGCCATGGGTGGCCGCATCGCCGAGGAGATCGTCTTCAAGGACCCGACCACGGGTGCATCGAACGACTTTGAAAAGGCAACCAGCATTGCCCGCACCATGGTTACCAAGTACGGCATGAGCCAGAAGGTTGGAGCAATCTCGCTCGGATCCGGTTCCTCCGAACCATTCCTGGGTCGCGAGTTGGCAACTCACAGCGCATACTCCAACGAGATGGCGCAGCAGGTTGATGCCGAAGTTCGCCTGATTTTGGAGTCCGCTCTGGATGAGGCGCATAGGGCGCTGACCTCAAACCGAGTAATCTTGGACAAGTTGGCCAAGGTGCTATTGGAGCAGGAGACTCTGAACCAAGAAGAGATCGCAAAGATCTTCAAGGGCATCAAAAAGCTCCCTGAGCGCCCAACCTGGCGCTCTTCAACCAAGCGCTCTCTTTCCACCAAGGGTCCAATCGCGGTTCCGAAGCGCAAGGTAAAGCAGCTTGAGGCACTGCCCGAAGAGCCAAAGCCAGAGACTGATTCCAAGGAAGAAAGTGCAAGCTGATCGAATTCGCGCTGCGGTTCGCGAGCTCCTTATTGCAATTGGCGAAGACCCAGATCGCCCAGAGCTAGCCGCCACACCGGGCAAGGTCGCTGAGTCCTATGCAGCTTTTTTCAAGGGCGTCGGCCAGGATCCACTGACGCCACTGGCTGATAACTTTCCCGCTGAGCACAACGAAGCGGTGATTCTCAAAGACATCGAACTGGTGTCGATTTGCGAGCACCACCTGCTGCCATTTACCGGCGTCGCCCACATCGCCTATTTGCCAACCGCCAAGGTCGCCGGCCTTGGCCGCTTGGCTAACGTGGTTGAGATTTTGGCATCCCGCCCGCAGCTTCAGGAAAACCTCACGGCCCAGGTTGCCGATGCAATTGAACGCGGGCTTTCGGCTCGAGGTGTGGTGGTTGTTATCGAGGCGCGTCACCAGTGCGTAGCATCCAGAGGTGCCAGGCAGCCAGAGGTAAACACCATCACCATGGCAACCCGCGGTGAATACTCCGATCCGATTTTGCGCACTGAAATCATGGGCCTGATTAGCCGCAACTCATGAGTTGGGTTGCGCCGAAGATCATGGGTGTGGTGAACACCACACCGGATTCATTCAGCGACGGCGGACAGTTTTTAGAACTTGAACAAGCTCTGGCTCACGCCAGGCTGCTGGTTTCGCAAGGGGCCGCCATCATTGATGTCGGTGGCGAATCAACCAGGCCAGGTGCTGAGCGAGTCACGCTCGAACAAGAGCAGGCCAGGGTTATCCCGGTGATTCAAGCCATCAAGGCGGAACTCGACGTCGAGGTCTCGGTCGACACTATGAACTCGGAGACCGCGCGGCTCGCCGTCGAGGCTGGTGCAGATTATGTAAACGATGTCTCCGGTGGTCTTGCGGATTCGGCAATGTTTGCCACCGTCGCGCCGCTTGGCTGCAAATACATTCTTGGGCACTGGCGCGGCCACTCCGCGGTGATGGATCAGCTCACCGGCTATCGAGACGTTGCTAAAGATGTGGTTGCTGAACTGAGCGAACAGGTAGCTGTTGCGGTGGCAGCCGGTATCGACCGGTCTCGAGTAGTTGTGGATCCTGGCTTAGGTTTTGCCAAGAACATCGAAGAGAACTGGGAATTGGTTGCTCGCCTGGATGAGCTGAAGAACCTGGGGTTGCCAATTTTGGTGGGTGCATCGCGCAAGCGATTCTTGGCGGCAGTGCTAGATCAGCAGAATCCGGCTGGAGTGGCCAACGGTCGACGCGATGTCGCAACCGCGGTGCTAACCGCTCTGCTATTGCAGCGCGGACTTTGGGGTGTGAGAGTTCACAATGTTGAGCTAACCGCTGACACAATTGCAATTGTGAAGAAGCTAAAGGACTCCATCTAGTGCGCTACACCATCGAACTCAGCGGCCTTGAGGTCTATGCCTACCACGGTGTGCTACAGCACGAAAAGGACTTTGGGCAAACCTTCTTGATTGACTGTGTTTACCAAGTTGATGCTGAAGCCGAGGATCAGTTGACCGCAACCGTCTCTTACGCGGCAGTTGCCGATCTACTTGCCGTGACCGCAACTAGTAACCGTTTTGACCTAATCGAATCGCTAGCCAGTGCATGTTTAGCAGCTGTTGCAAACCTAGACGGCAAGATTGCCGCGGTCAAGGTCACTGTTCACAAACCACAGGCCCCGATCGAGCGTCAGTTTGAGGATGTTTCGGTGAGTGTTCAAAGCGGTCGGTTTGAAAACTAGGGCGATCCTCGCGCTCGGTGGCAACCTCGGTGACCGAGTAGCAACCATTCGCAATGCAGTAGCGCAGATTGACGCTCACGATGAAATTTCCGTCAAGCGACAGTCCGCGCTCTACGAGTCATTTGCCGTGACCGCCAAAGGCATCGATCAGAGCGAACCGAATTACCTAAATGGTGTCCTTGAGGTTTCGACCGCTCTGAAACCGAAGAAACTACTCGCTGTGCTCAACGAGATTGAAAATCAATTTGGCAGAGTCAGGCTCGAGCGCTGGGCTGCCAGAACTCTGGACATCGACATCATCACCTACGGTTCTGAGTTGGTCGAAACCAAGTCGTTGATAATTCCCCACCCCAGAGCACACGAACGCGCCTTCGTCTTGGTGCCGTGGGCTGAAATGGATCCGGTAGCTACTCTGCCCGGTCACGGGAAAGTCGCTGACCTTGCGGCTAATTTGGCGAGTCAGGTTTGGCGGTTCGAATGAAACTCGATCCGCGCTTTGTCACAGCTTGGTGCTTACTGTCGATTATCGCCGGAGCCCTGGTTGCACAACTTTCTTCTGGTTTTGGTTTTGCCTTCCCGGCTACAGACTCATTCTTGGCTGCAAGCCTGGTTGCCATTGGCGCCACAATCTACGCGGCCACTTTCCCCATTTTTCGCTACCGCAAAAAAATAGAGCGGGCATTCGAGCAGCCGGTTGCGCGACCCGATCCACTCACAGCTTTCCGACTTTTGGTGATGGCAAACGCGGTGATGATCACTGCCTTGGGATTTGCCGGCTGGCACCTAGGTCAACTGCTGTGGCTGTGGTTATTTTCCATCGCGCCTGAGGCGCTAGTGAGCTGGGCAGGAATCGGTTTGGTTAGTTCACTGCTGATGTATCTTGGAGGGCTTGGCGCGCAATACAACTGTCGCCTGCCCAAAGACCCAGATGGAGACCGAGCATGAAAATCGGATTCGTCGGTAACGAACCAGCCGGACCAGTCTTGGCAAAGGCGTGGGCGCAGGCTGGTCACGAACTGGTGGGTGCGGCGGTTGATAGCCCAGCGGCGATCGAAAGAGTAGAGACCCTGTTGCCTGATCTGCCGATTGCCGGCATGGCTGCGGTTGCTGAGGACGCCGACCTGGTGTTGCTTGCGGTTCCCAACTCCGATGTTGAATTAGTTTGCGATGGGCTGACGGACCTTGGGTTGTTTGGACCAAAGAAGTTGGTGGTTCACATCTCGCCGCTTCGTGGTTACGGAGTTTTGGCGTCGGCTGCGCAGCTGGGTGCGGTCCCAATCGCACTCCACCCGGTGATGCACTTCACCGGCACCAGCATGGATCTGTTGGTTTTGAAAAACAGCACTATTGCTGTCAGCGCTCCCGAAGTTTTACTACCTATCGCCCAGGCGCTAGCCATTGAACTTGGTGGTGAACCGCTGGTGGTGCAGGAGCATCAGCGCGCAGCATATGCCGAGGCTTTTGAGGTTGCCAGTAGCTTCTCATCCCTGGTGGTGCAGCAGGCGGTCGGCATCCTGGAGCAGGCCGGTGTCGAATCACCTGCAAAGTTGATTGGGCCGGTGGTGCGCAGTGCGGTCGACAAAGCGCTCTACCTACCCGCAACCCCATTAGATCCAGAGGATCTAATCTGATGCAGCTAATTCACTCGGTTACCGAACTACAGGCTTTAATAGCGCAGCGCAGGTCAGCAGGTGATCGGATTGGTTTTGTTCCGACCATGGGTGCGCTTCACGAAGGTCACCTATCGCTGGTTCGCTTGGCTCTGCAAAAGTGTAACTTTGTGGTGGTTTCGGTTTTTGTGAACCCGCTGCAGTTTGGCGCTAACGAGGACTTCGACAAGTACCCCAGAACCCTAGGCATTGATGCCAATCTGCTAGCCGAGCACGATGTCGATGTTTTATTTGCACCATCTCCGAGCGAGGTTTACCCAAGCAGCAATCCGGTCACTCAGCTCACAGCTGGCTCACTGGGGGCAAAGTTTGAGGGTGAAATTCGACCGGGCCACTTTGATGGCATGTTGACCGTCGTGAATCGACTGTTCGATATCGTGCAGCCGGATTACGTTATCTTCGGGCAGAAGGATGCTCAGCAGGTTGCGCTGGTGAAGCAGATGCTGCGCCAGCAGGTTAGCTCCGGCTCTCGCGCCCCGATTGAGTTTGTAGTTGGGCCAACCATCAGAAGCGAAGCTGGGTTGGCGCTTTCCTCAAGAAATAAGTTTCTAAAGCCTGAGGACATGCCTGCGGCGCTGTCTTTGAGCAAAGCCCTCTTCGCGGGGGCAGCGGGTAAGAACCGAGAAGAAGTGCTGGCGCTGGCTAGAGCTGAGATATCCCCGCAGGCTAAACTTGAGTATCTAGAGCTAGTCGATGCGGATAGCTTTGAACCATGTGAACCGGGTCTGACACTGGCGGTGCTGATTGTTGCAGCCAGGGTTGGCGAGGTTCGACTAATTGACAACGTTTATATCGATAGGAAATCGTGAGCGAGCAAGAGATTGAGGTCGACGACCTTCCAGAGCAGATTGCCGTTCGCATGCAAAAGCGTGAGCGTCTAAACGAAATATCCAGCGCTTACCCTGTCTCTCTCCCTATCACCCACACCATCGAGGCGGTGCGCGCCCACTACCCAAACCTGGAAGCCGACATAGCAACCGGTGATGAGGTCGCGGTTGCCGGCCGCATCATGTTCTTGCGCAACACCGGAAAACTTTGCTTTGCGACTCTGCAGTCCGGCACCGGTGAGCGCATTCAGGCCATGATTTCGCTCGACAAGGTTGGCGAGCAAGCGCTCGAATCTTGGAAAGAATTGGTTGACCTCGGTGACCACATCTTTGTTCGCGGTGAGGTAATTACCTCCAAGCGCGGCGAGCTGAGCATTTTGGCAGCGGAGTGGTTGATGGCCGCCAAAACCATTCGCCCGATGCCAAACCTTCACAATGAACTGGGCGAGGAATTCCGAGTTCGTCACCGCTACATCGACCTGATCGTGCGGGACCGCGCACGCGAGGTGGTAAAGATTCGCTCCGAGGTGATGCAATCGCTTCGAAACACCTTTGCCAACCGCGCATTCATGGAGGTCGAGACTCCAATGCTGCAGGTTGTGCACGGTGGCGCATCGGCACGTCCATTCAAGACTCACTCCAATGCTTTTGACACCGAGCTGTTCCTGCGCATCGCCCCCGAGCTGTTTTTGAAGCGTGCGGTGGTAGGTGGGCTGGAGCGTGTATTTGAGATCAACCGCAACTTCAGAAACGAGGGTGCCGACCGCACCCACTCGCCTGAGTTCGCAATGCTGGAGGCGTATGAGGCCTACGGCGACTATGACACCATGGCTAACCTCACTCAGGAGTTAATTCAGAACGCAGCGATGGATGTTTTTGGCACCCACCAGGTGGCACTTGATGACGGCACAGAGAATGACCTGGGCGGTAGCTGGCCTCGAATCTCGATGTTCCACTCCCTCTCGGAGGCAGCCGGAGTCGAAATAACACCTGAGACCGACATCGCGCAGCTGAAGAAGCTAGCCAAGAGTGTTGAAATTGATATTGAGCACCCGCTGCACGGTAAGTACGTCGAAGAGCTTTGGGAGCACTTTGTAAAGCCTGGGCTCGATCGTCCAACCTTCGTTACCGACTTCCCGGTTGATACCTCACCGCTAACTCGTGATCACCGCTCAATCTCAGGCGTGGTTGAGAAGTGGGATCTTTACATTCGTGGTTTTGAGCAGGCCACCGGTTACTCCGAGTTGGTGGACCCGGTTATCCAGCGCGAACGTTTCATGGCGCAGATGGAACTTTCCAAGGCTGGTGACCCAGAGGCAATGAAGCTGGATGAGGAGTTCCTCAAGGCACTTGAGTTTGGCATGCCACCATCGGGCGGTATGGGTATGGGTATCGATCGCCTACTGATGAGTTTGACTGGTCTCGGTATTCGCGAAACCATCCTGTTCCCATTGGTTAAGTAGGAATTATGACTACCGGCGACCTGCTGCTTGATGCCCTTATTTCGTTGATTCCACCGGCACTGGTGGGAGTGTTGTTCTGGATCATGCTGCGTTCGATTCTGCGCGCCGACAAGGGCGAGCGCGATGCCTACGCCAAGATCGAGGCCGAGGAGCGTGCCAAGCGCGCTAACGCCTTGGGCGAACAGCCCTAGCAGTTACCCCAATGGGCACCTAGCATCTTCATTAGAGATTTTGGAGGTGCCAACTTGTTCGAGAAATTTACCGACAAGGCCAGACGTGTGGTCGTGCTTGCTCAGGAAGAAGCCAAGCTGCTAAACCACAACTACATCGGCACCGAGCACATTCTGCTCGGACTGATCCACGAGGGTGAAGGCGTAGCCGCTAAGGCACTAGAGGCACTCGGCATCAACCTAGAGCAGGTGCGCGAGCAGGTTCAGGAAATCATCGGCCAGGGCCAGCAGGCACCATCCGGTCACATTCCATTTACCCCTCGTGCCAAGAAGGTCCTCGAGCTATCGCTGCGCGAGGCTCTTCAGCTCGGCCACAGCTACATCGGCACTGAGCATCTACTACTCGGCTTGATTCGCGAGGGCGAAGGCGTTGCTGCTCAGGTTTTGACCAAACTCGGTGCCGACACCAACAAGGTGCGCCAGCAGGTCATTCAATTGCTATCCGGTTACCAGGGCAAAGAGTCGGTAGCGGTCGGTGGCGAAACCAACCCACAGCCAAAGGGCTCACAGATTTTGGACCAGTACGGTCGCAACCTCACCCAGGCAGCTGCCGAGGGCAAGTTGGATCCGGTGGTTGGTCGCGAGCGCGAGATTGAGCGCGTCATGCAGATACTTTCTCGCCGCACCAAGAACAACCCGATTCTGATCGGAGAACCTGGTGTCGGTAAGACGGCTGTGGTTGAGGGATTAGCTCAGGCGATCGTGTCGAACAATGTTCCAGAGACTCTGCGAGGTAAGCAGGTTTACACCTTGGACATGGGAAGCCTGATTGCGGGCTCTCGTTACCGCGGTGACTTCGAAGAGCGCCTCAAGAAGGTCACTAAGGAGATCCGCACCCGCGGTGACATCATCACTTTCATCGACGAAATCCACACCCTGGTTGGTGCTGGAGCCGCCGAGGGTGCGATCGATGCTGCCTCCATCCTCAAGCCAATGCTGGCTCGCGGTGAACTGCAGACCATCGGTGCCACCACCTTGGATGAGTACCGCAAGCACTTCGAAAAGGATGCTGCGCTAGTGCGCCGCTTCCAGTCGGTGCAGGTTGCCGAGCCAACCCCGGCGATGGCCATCAATATCCTCAAGGGTCTTCGCGATCGCTACGAGGCACACCACAAGGTGTCAATTACCGATGCGGCAATTGTGGCTGCGGTTGGAATGTCAGACCGCTACGTTTCAGACCGCTTCCTACCGGACAAGGCAATTGACCTTATCGATGAGGCCGGTGCGAGACTTCGCTTGAGTTTCCTGTCTTCTCCTCCTGAACTTCGCGAGATGGAAGACAAGGTAGCGGTCGTCAAGAAGGCCAAAGAGCAGGCGATTGCCGATCAGGATTTTGAACTTGCTGCCGCCAAGCGCGACGAGGAAAAGAAGCTCACTTCCGAGAAGATGCGCATGGAGAAGGAATTCCGTGACGGCAATGTTTCAAAGCCTGGCATCGTGGACGAGGGTCTAATTGCCGAGGTTTTGGCTCAGGCTACCGGCATCCCAGTCTTCCGCCTCTCCGAGGAAGAAGGCGCAAAGCTGATCTTTATGGAGCAGGAGCTACACCAGCGGGTAATCGGTCAGGACCTAGCAATCGCCGCCTTGTCGAAAACCATTCGTCGCCAGCGCGCAGGGCTAAAGGATCCAAAGCGTCCATCCGGCTCCTTCATCTTCGCCGGTCCAACCGGTGTGGGTAAGACTGAGTTGGCTAAGGCATTGGCCGAATTCCTGTTCGATGACGAAGATGCCTTGATTGCTTTGGACATGAGCGAATACGGCGAGAAGCACACCGTTTCCCGCCTGTTCGGAGCTCCTCCGGGATTCGTCGGTTATGACGAGGGCGGTCAGCTCACCGAGAAGATTCGTCGCAAGCCGTTCTCGGTTGTGCTATTCGATGAGATCGAAAAGGCTCACCCAGACATCTTCAACTCGCTACTTCAAATTCTTGAAGAGGGTCGCCTAACCGATGGTCAGGGAAGGGTTGTTGACTTCAAGAACACCGTGATCATCATGACCACCAACCTAGGAACCAAGGAGATTACTCGTGGTGCGCTTGGCTTCACCCTCGAGGGTGACACCAAGAATGACTACGACCAGATGAAGGCCAGGGTGAACGAGTCCCTCAAGCAAAACTTCAAGCCTGAGTTCCTAAACCGTGTCGATGAGGTGATCGTCTTCCCACAACTCACCCGCGAGGAGCTACTGCAGATCGTGGACTTGTTTATCAAGCGTCTGCAGTTGCGTCTGGATGACCGTGATTTGAAGTTGATCCTCACCTCAAATGCCAAGGAGAAGCTAATCGAGCTCGGCTATGAGCCAGCGCTAGGAGCTAGACCTTTGCGCAGGGTGGTGCAGCGAGAGATCGAAGACGCGATTTCAGAGCGCATCCTCAGTGGAGATATTCAGAACTCGCAGGACATCCTGGTGGATTACATTTCTGGAGAGTTCACCTTTGTCTCGACGGACCGTGCTCAGTCGGTAGTTGCCTAAATGACCGAGAAGCTGGGGTATCAACTCATTGAGGACCTCGGTGGCTTCGAGATTCGTCACTACCCGCCACACATCCTGGTGAGCACAAGCGAACCTGGATCAATGGCGACCGCAGGCAGTCAGGCATTTCGTCGTTTGGCCAACTACATCTTTGGTGGCAACAACGCCGGTAAGTCAATTGCCATGACTGCACCGGTGCTGCAGGCTCAAAAGGAATCAGGCTTTGTTACCTCGTTTGTGATGCCGGCATCGATGTCGATGGGGCAGATGCCATCCAGCTCGGATCAGTCGCTTTCGTTCTTCCAGCAACCCGGTGGCAGATTTGCTGCGGTTTCGTTCGCTGGATTGGCAAGCCAAACCCTGTTTGACTCCAAGGCAAAGTGGCTCAAGAAACAACTTGCCGACAGGAACATTGATACTGCTGGGCAGGAAATATATGCACGCTATGACGGACCGTGGACGCCTTTTTTCCTGCGTCACAACGAGGTTCTAATTCCACTTCAGGGCTAATTGCTCCATAATTGCCCAATGCTCTTGATTCGATCGGCCCGAACCAGCGATGTTCCGCGCATCCAAAAGATTGCCGAACCACTGGTTGCCGATCGCGTGCTGCTGGGCAAGGAAATGGTCGAACTCTACGAATCGATTCAAGAGTTTGTGGTTGCCGAATTAGCTGGTGAAGTGGTGGGGTTCGGTGCCCTGCACGTAATGTGGCAGGACTTGGCAGAAGTGAGAACCCTTGCCGTTGACCTCGGCCACAAGCGCAAGGGATTAGGCGCAGCGATGCTGCGCGAGCTGTTGGAGCGAGCAAAAAGCTTAGGAATCCACCGAGTCTTTTGCCTAACCTTCGAAGTTGAGTTCTTCCGCAGTCACGGCTTTGAGGTGATTTCTGATATTCCGGTAGATGCGGAAACCTATGCCGAGCTGGTTCGCTCGCATGACGAGGGTGTCGCGGAGTTCTTGGATTTGGCGAGAGTTAAGCAGAACACGCTGGGAAACTCCCGCATGCTCAAATACCTGTAACTAGATTTGTCTCATGCCTACCCAGCAACAGATTTATGCTCGCCGTCGCGGCGCTTTACTCTTGGCACTTCTCACCATTGGCGTCTGGTCCTGGATCTCGATTGCTAAACCATTTGGCCCATCCGCACCTGAGATGACCGCCAGCACCAGCAGTGAGTCGGCCACCGTTTCGGCTGAGACCGCAACCGCTGGAGAAGCCCCGGTCTGTCAGCCTGGTGTGGTCCAGGTTGAGGTCATGATCGGCAATGAAAACGAAACGCTCAACACTTTCTCATCCGATCAGACCCCAATGATTTGGTATTCAATCGTGAACACCGGCCTGGAAGATTGCAAATTCAACGTCGGGCTTCGCGGCACCTTCTTCACCATCACCTCAGGAGACCAGACCTACTGGTCATCCAAGCAGTGTGACCGGGATGGACTGACCGATTCTGATGTGGTGCTCCCTTCTAACCAGGCAGTTGCCGCGATGCGGTCGCCATGGGACAAGGTTTACTCATCTGAGAATGGTTGCAATGCCGAGAACAATGAACCGGTCCCAACCGGCGGTGCTACCTACAAAATCAAGGTTGAGGTCAACGGCGTAATCTCCGAGGAGAAGAGCTTCATCCTCAACTAATTGCTTGGCTAATTGCAGCCTTGACCAGTTGACCTTTTTCGCCGATCACCTTTGGGTGACCAAGCCGCAAGGCTTCCTGGCTTCGTTGCGCGCCATTGGTCACGCCACGAATTTCACCGGCAAGTGATATCTCACCAAAGGCTGCAATTTGGTTGGCCACTGGCTTGTCCTTTACAGCCGAGGCAATCGCGATAGCGATCGCCAAATCAGCCGCCGGTTCGGTTATTTTCATGCCACCGACGGTTGACACATAGACATCTTTGTCCGACACCGAGATGCCGGCTCTTCGTTCTAGGACAGCAAGGATCATGGCGACTCGAGATGAATCGACGCCGTTGGTTACGCGCCTCGGTTGCGGGGCGGTGGAGTGAACCACCAGGGCCTGAATCTCGGCAATGAGCGCTCGCTTACCTTCAACCGTCACCGTGATGCAGGTTCCAGAGACCGGGTTCTGCGAGCCGGAAACAAACAGCGAGCTTGGGTCCGGAACCTCAACGATTCCTTCGCCGGTTAGCTCGAAACAGCCAACTTCGTCTGTTGGACCAAAACGATTCTTGAGGGTTCTCACGAAACGAAGTGAGGTCTGGCGATCGCCTTCGAAATGGCAAACCACATCAACTAGATGTTCGAGAGTTCGCGGTCCTGCTATCGAGCCGTCTTTGGTGACGTGACCAACCAACAGCAGTGGAATGCCGTTTTGCTTTGCGGTGCGAATCAGATTTGCTGCAACCTCGCGCACCTGGGCTGGCATGCCAGCCACGCCATCGATGTCGCTGGATGCCACAGTTTGCACCGAGTCGACAATAAATAGCTCAGGTTTTATCGCTTCGACCTGACCGAGCACGGTTGCTAGATCGGTTTCGGCAGCCAGGTAGAGGTTGTCGCTGAGGGCGCTGGTTCTTTGGGCACGCAGTTTTACTTGGGATGCTGATTCCTCGGCAGATACGTAAAGCACCTTTTTACCTTGCTTTGCGAGGCGCGATGCTACCTCAAGCAACAGTGTTGACTTGCCAACACCAGGCTCTCCCGAGAGCAAGATGGCGGCTCCTGGCACCAGCCCACCGCCGAGCACTCGGTCGAATTCTCCGACCATAGTTGGCTGGCTTTCATTCTCACCGGTTTCAATCTCGGTGATTGGCCTTGCGGCCTGCGACTCGTTGAGTTTTAGAGCGCGCACTTCTTTGGTTGCGCCACTGGTTTCATCAAGGCTTCCCCAAGCCTGGCATTCGCCACAGCGACCTGCCCACTTGACAGTAGTCCAGCCACACTCGGAGCACTTGAATTCGGTTTTTTGCTTAGCCACGAATGAAACCTAACCCACACCTGCGACACCTAAACTCTTCAAACGGGCTGGTGTTGAAAGTTGAGACGTGACAAAGAACCACAGGTATGAGTTTTGGCTGGTGCTACTGCTGTCTTTGGGGGCATCCGCAATTTGGTCAACGATTTCGCTGATTCGCAAACTCTTGCAAGAAGGCGGCTTATCGCAGGCCACCGCTACCCTCAATCGACCACTCGCAGAGGTTCCCTGGCTTGACCTGGTTAGCCAACTTGCCAGCATTGGCCTTGCCCTGGTGCCGGTGTTACTAGCGCTTTATTTTTTGCAGCAAGACGAAGTCAATCTTGGGCTAAGACCTAAGTTTGCAGATCTGCGCCAAGTGTTCTTGGTTGCAGCCGGTGTCGGCATTCCAGGCATTGGTCTTTACTTTCTTGCGCTTGAGCTGGGATTGACTGCGAGGGTGATTCCAACGGCGCTGGGCGATAACTGGTGGACTATCCCGGTGTTGCTACTGGCGGCGATGAAGGCAGGATTACTCGAAGAGGTAATCGCAGTCGGTTTTTTCACAACCAAGCTTTCAAAGTGGAAACCGGAGATTTCTTTTTGGGGCTTGATTGTGCTTTCGGCGCTGTTTCGGGCTAGCTACCACTCCTACCAGGGCTTCTCTGCTTTTTTTGGAAACTTTGTGATGGGGCTGGTTTTTGCCTATTGGTTTTACAAAACCAAACGGGTTGCCCCTTTGGTGCTTGCGCACTTTTTGATGGATGCGGTTGTCTTTATCGGCTATCCGCTGGTCTTTGGCTCATAGGATTTGAAAATGGACAATCTTCGAATTGCATTTATCGGCACCGGCTCAATGGGTTCTGCCGTGCTAGATGGCCTATTGGCTGCCGGTCACCCCAAGTCGCTCATCTCTGCCACCACAAAAACCGAGGCCAAGGCCAAGGCGTTGCGAGATCGCGGCATTAGCGCTTTAGCCGGCGAGACCTCACCAGATGCAAATGCCTTGATGGCGGGCGACGCCGATCTAATCGTGCTGGGTGTGAAGCCATATCAAATCGTCGATGTCTTGACCGAGCTAAAAGGTGAGATTGGCAAGAACGCCGTTGTTATATCGATGGCTGCCGGAATTCAAATTTCAACCATGGCAGCAGTTCTAGATGAGAATCCAAACATCATCCGCACCATGCCGAATACTCCAGCCCTGGTTGGTAAGGGTGTGACAGGCCTAGCGGCTGCGTCATCTGCATCGCAGGACGCCATCGCTGCAGCAAGTGCGCTGTTTGAGGCTGTTGGTTCAGTTTTGGTGATACCGGAGTCGCAGATTGACGCACTCAGTGCGGTGTCCGGATCTGGTCCGGCTTGGGTTTACTACATCATCGAGCAGTGGGAGAAGGTGGCGATCGCTCAGGGCTTCAGTGAGCAGGATGCCAAGCTGATGGTGCGACAGACGCTTGCCGGCTCGGTGGAATTGCTTGAGTCGACTGGTGAGGAGCCTTCGGAGCTGCGCCGAAAAGTCACCAGCCCCGGCGGCACCACCGAGCGCATTATCGCCACTATGGCGCAAGCCGACCTGCATGGCATTTTTGCCCAGTCGCTAAACGCGGCGGTTGCAAGGGCTAGGGAAATAGCTAACTCTTGAAATAGGGGGATAGTCTTATTCCATGGCAGACATCTTTGAAGCAATTGCAGATCCAACTAGACGCGTGCTGCTTGAGACGCTACTAGATTCTCACCTCACCGGCGGCAGTGGCGAACTAACCGTGACCGAGCTGGTTGAGCGCACTAAATTGGGCCAGCCAACCGTATCCAAGCACCTGAAGACCCTGCGTGAAGTCGGGCTAGTTGCTGCTCGTGAGGACGGTCAAAAGCGCTTTTACTCAGTGGTTCCAGAACCACTTGAGGAGATCGAAGACTGGATGATCAACTTCCTATCACTTGGCTTTGATGCCGAAGAGGAAGAGGGCGATGAAATTGCTCAGACCCTGGGTGCTGCTGGCGAGAAGCTAGGCCACTGGCTTACCGAGAAGGCCGGCTGGTTGGGCGAGCAGCTCAAGACCAAGGTCGATGAGTTGGACATCGAGGTTGACCCCAAGGAGCTGGGCCACCGACTAGGTCGCAAGCTCGCCGACGCCAAGGTTGAGGCTGCCAAGAGTGCCAAGGATTTTGAGAAGATCGCTCGCGACAAGGTTGAAGAGGTCGTAGACGAGGTCAAGGCCGAGGCTAAGCACTTGGCAACCGAGGTAAAGACCAAGGTAAAGCGCACCAAGTAATCATTCTCTGAGGTTGAGCGCTAGAAGGTCTAGGGGCTAAACTTCTTAGGTTGTCCAATCGGACAGTGACACAATCTTTGTGAGGTTTTTGTGGGTTCAATTATTAAGAAGCGCCGCAAGCGTATGTCTAAGAAGAAGCACCGCAAGCTGCTTCGTAAGACTCGCCACCAGCGTCGCAATAAGAAGTAAATCTTCTCTAAAACCCGCCTTCGGGCGGGTTTTTTATTTCTTGAGGTCGCGCTTTTTGAACTGCAGGATTTCCCAGCCGGCTGCCTCGGCATAACGCCTGAGCACCTTGTCTGGGTTCACTGCAACTGCGTGACCAACCAGGGTTAGAAGTGGCAGGTCATTCACGGAATCTGAGTAGGCAAAAGATCGCTTGAGCGAAATGTGGCGCTCTTTAGCAAGCCGCTTTGCGGCCTTGCGCTTGGCTTTCCCGTGCAGCGGTTCACCAATTAGCTCCCCGGTTAGCACATCGCCATCGTGTCCAACTTCGGTGCCCAGTGCTCCGGTAGCGCCAAGGTCATCGGCAATCTTTTGGACCAGCTCAACCGGCGCTGCAGAGATTAGCCAAACTTCCCGACCCTGGGCCAGGTGATTCTTGAGGGCCGCAACTGCTTCTGGCCAAAGCCTGGGCTTGATTTCAGCTTCGTAGACGGTGTCGATAAGTTCGCGCAACTCGGCAACGGGGTGACCCTTGGTCAGTTGAAGGGCGCGGTCTTTGAAATCCGCCATCTTGGAGTTCTTTTCGCCGCGGCGAATAAACATCACCTGTTCAAACATAAAGCGCCAGATATCACGTCGCTTGATCGCTCCACCAGCGAAAGC
>JBEGRX010000015.1:0-16185 GCA_041180205.1 Actinomycetota bacterium
AGGTCATCAATCTTGTTCCATTCCAACATGTGGTTAGCCCAATTCTTCAGATTTTCAATAAGGGGATTGACGTGGCGGCGGTGCCTACGCGAATGCCACAACTCTACAACGAATTGGGGTTTTGCCCTGCCCCGATTAGACTATTTCGAGAAATGACCCCCGACTCTAAATCTCCTGCTAAATCGCGCCTTGTGGCCAAGCTGAAGGCGTACTTCGCATTGACGAAGCCAAGGGTTATTGAGCTGCTTTTGATTGCCACCGTTCCAACCATGATATTGGCCGAACGTGGCGTGCCGTCTATCTGGCTGATCCTCGCCACCCTGTTTGGTGGCGCACTATCGGCTGGAAGTGCAAACGCCTTCAATTGCTACATCGATGCCGATATTGACAAAGTAATGGGCAGAACCAAAAACCGTCCGCTGGTTACCGGTGAGCTCACCCAGAAGGAAGCCCTGGTCTTCGCCTGGGCGATTGGAATCATCAGCGTTCTCTGGTTCGGGTTACTGATCAACTGGCTCAGCGCTTTGCTATCGCTGGGCGCAATCTTGTTCTACGTATTTATCTACACCCTTGGTCTAAAGCGCCGCACGCCGCAGAATATCGTCTGGGGCGGAGCCGCAGGTGCCATGCCAGCGCTAATTGGCTGGGCTGCAGTCACCAATCAGATTGAACCAGCCGCCTGGGTATTGTTTTTGATCGTGTTCCTCTGGACCCCACCGCACTACTGGCCACTTTCAATGAAGTATCTCGAGGATTACCGAGAGGCCGGTGTGCCGATGCTGCCGGTGGTGGCTAAAAATGAGGTCGTAGGTCGCCAGATTATTCTCTACGCCTGGGCGTATTTTGCAGCCAGCGTGCTGCTAATTCCCGTTGCCTCAATGGGCTGGGTCTACACCGTGGTAGCGGTGATTGGCGGTTTGTGGTTCAGTCTGGAATCGCACAAGCTTTACAACGAGGCCAGGCGCGGCATTCCAAAGAATCCTATGAAGTTGTTCCACCTCTCGATTACCCACCTAACCCTGCTTTTCCTGGCGGTGGCAATCGATCCGCTGATCTACATCAGCCTTTAATTTCATCCAAACGGGCTAACGCCTCATCGCGCTCGGCAGAATGGTCTACCACCGGAGCGGGATAGCCGTGATTTAAGCCATCGATTAGCTTCCACGGTTCGTGCACCGCGCAGGTTGGGATGTGCCTGAGCTCTGGGATGTACTTGCGAACGTAATCTCCGTTGGGATCAAACTTCAGGCCCTGCAGGGTCGGGTTAAATACTCGGTAGTACGGAGAGGCATCCGTGCCACAGCCCGCGGTCCACTGCCAGCCGTGTGAGTTTGAGGCGGGATCAAAGTCCGTTAGCCACTTTTCAAACCAGCGAGCGCCGACCTGCCATTCGATGTGAAGATCCTTCACCAGAAAACTTGCCACGATCATGCGGGCGCGGTTGTGCATCCAACCGGTGGTCATTAGCTGCCTCATAGCGGCATCCACGATTGGATAACCGGTGTTGCCAGTTTGCCAAGCCGCCAGCTTTGGATTGCCCTCGGCTTGGTCATAACGCATCTTTTCGAACCTTGGCTCGTAGTAGCCGTCATAGGTTTGCGGATTATGAAAAAGCACGTCGGCATAAAACTCGCGCCACGCCAGCTCTTTTCGAAAAACCTCAGCCCCTGGTCCGTCATCAAGCTGAGCCAGTAGCGTCCTCGGGTGGATCTCTCCGTGTGCCAGCGCATGGCTGAGGTGAGACGTGCCGGACAGGTCACAGCGGTTGCGATTCTCGCTGTAGTCGTCTAGTGCGCGAGCCTGAAACCTGCGCCAAGTCTCCATGGCGAAGTCTTCCGATGCTCGAACGGTAATCGGGCAGTCGGGGGACAGGGCTGGCAATTCACCCGCTTTGGCAATCCAAGCAACACTTTGGAGATCGACCGAATAGGGCGGCTGGCCAATGAACTGCAGCCAGCGCTTGTAGAACGGGGTGTAAACCCTAAGGGGGGAACCGTCATCCTTGCGCACCGTACCTGGCTCCACCACATAATTCGAACCAACCAGGTGCAGCGAAATGCCGGCAGCGTAAAGCGTTTCTGCAACCGCCGCCTGCTCAAGCATGCCTTTGGTATCAAAGCTTCGAGTGGCATAGACCACTGATACCAACAGACGCTGACACATCTGCAAAAGTTGTGTCGCAGGATTTCCACTGGCTACCTGCATACCCTGCGGTAGCGAGCGGCTAAGGCTTTCAATAGAGGTAATCAGCGAATTTCTGCGAATGGGGGAGAGTGAGTCAAAGTCTTCGGGAAACACAAATCCTGCGGCTAAGGCCTCGTTTTTGGATTTACCCCACGCCACTGCAGCAGCGAGCGCCTCATTGTCTTGGACCCTCAGATCCCTACGAAACCAGAAAAGTACTGTCATCTATTTATTTTGCGGGCCGACAGCACCTGGAAGGTAACCAGTGCGCTGAGGCTTGCAGCTCCAAACATGTGAATTCCAACTAGTAGAGCTGGAACACCCATTCGAGCTTGCAAAATTCCCACCGCAGCCTGTCCAAGCGCGAATAGCACCGTTAGCGTGAGGATTCTGGTCGCCAAATCACCCCAGAGCTTTCGGCTAACCCGCCACTGAGCAAATAGCTGAAGCAGAAGCAGTAGCAGCATGATGTAACCGGGGTAGGAGTGGTAGTGCTGCCAGATCTCAAGATCTAGGCCATTGCGTGGTGTGTCGATGTCTCCGGCGTGCGGGCCGGCACCAGTCACTACTACGCCAAAGGCGATGGCGATCAGGCTGACGACTGCGGTTGGCCATGCCAACCAGCGGTTCAGCGGAGCAATCTCGGAGGCTGGCTTTGGCAATGCCCGCCAGACCAACAAGGCTGCGATGGCGATCAGTGCGACCGAAATCATAAAGTGCAGACCAACAATCCAAGAGTTCAAACCGGTCAATACGGTTATGCCACCCACGACCGCCTGAGCGATGATGCCAAGGCCCAGCAAAAAAGCTGGGGCGACTAGACCACCGAGTTCGACTGCCCGTGCAGTGGTGATGATGTTTAGAGCGTTGAAGAGCATTACGGCTGCGGCAAAGACGATCAGTGCGACCGTCCATACATTTAGACCGAGCACTGCCTGCAGCAGGATGCCGATAGCCAAGCCAAGAGTTGCTGCGAAAAATACAAAGGTTGGGAGAACCAGGCGGTCTTTGGCAGCGTGCATTCGCATGACCGTGACGTAAGTCAACAGCGCGATAATCAGCAACACAAAAGTTAAAAGTCGATTGCCGAACTCGATGATGCCGTGAAAGCCCATTTCCTCAGTGGTAATCAAGGAGTCTGCGGTGCACTTTGGCCAAGTTGGGCAACCCAGGCCGGAAGCGGTGAGCCTTACTGCGCCTCCGGTAACTACTATCAAAACCTGAGTAACCAGTGACAGCCAGACATAGAGTCGCAGCCTGGCCCGGGATACCAAGACGTTGAACCAAAGGTTTTTCAAAAGCCGCAATCTCACTCCGAGTTAGGTTTACCTAATCGCTCCAAACCCACCTGTACTGCTAGTCTCGAGGAGCGCTTTAGCAATTCTCCCACCAACTTTGGATGCGGGAATACCAATTGCCGAGGTGGGTTGAACTTGTTGAAACCAGGAGGAAAATGTCCGAGAAAATCATTGACCGGCCAGAGCTTGATGAGCTGGGAAATTACGAATTTGGTTGGTCTGACAGCGACCAGGCTGGTGCCGCAGCAAAGCGCGGCATTAACGAGGACGTCGTCAAGGACATCTCTGGCAAAAAGAGTGAGCCGGATTGGATGCTGGAACGTCGCCTGAAGGGCTACCAGTTCTTCCTGCAGAAGCCAATGCCAACCTGGGGTTCTGACCTCAGTGGAATCGACTTTGACAACATCAAATACTTCGTGCGTTCGACCGAGCGCCAGGCCGAGAGCTGGGAAGAGCTCCCGGAGGATATTCGCCAGACTTACGAACGCCTGGGAATCCCAGAAGCAGAACGCCAGCGCCTAGTTGCCGGTGTCGCAGCGCAGTATGAGTCTGAAGTGGTTTACCACCAGATTCGCGAAGATCTTGAGGCTCAGGGTGTGATCTTCCTGGACACCGACACTGCCCTCAAAGAGCATCCGGAGATTTTCCAGGAGTACTTCGGGACCGTGATTCCTGCCGGAGATAACAAGTTTGCTGCCCTTAACACTGCCGTTTGGTCCGGAGGTTCTTTCGTCTACGTTCCAAAGGGCGTCAAGGTGGAGATCCCACTACAGGCTTACTTCCGCATCAACACTGAGAACATGGGGCAGTTCGAACGCACCTTGATCATCGCCGATGAGGATTCTTACGTGCACTACATCGAGGGCTGCACCGCACCGATTTACCAGTCTGATTCGCTGCACTCGGCAGTGGTGGAAATCATCGTGAAGAAGAACGCTCGCGTTCGCTACACCACGATCCAGAACTGGTCTAACAACGTCTACAACCTAGTTACCAAGCGCGCCATCGCCCACGAAGGCGCAACCATGGAGTGGATTGATGGCAACATCGGTTCCAAGGTAACCATGAAGTACCCATCGGTAATCTTGGCCGGCGAGCACGCTCGCGGCGAGACTCTTTCAGTGGCATTTGCCGGCGAGGGTCAGCACCAGGACGCCGGTGCCAAAATGATTCACCTAGCCCCTTACACCACCAGCTCGATTGTCTCGAAGTCAATCGCGCGCGGTGGCGGACGCACCTCCTACCGCGGTGAGATTCGAGTGAACCCAGGTGCCCACCACTCAGCAAACACCGTGCGCTGTGATGCGTTGTTGGTTGACACCATCTCGCGCTCTGACACCTACCCGGCGAACGACATTCGAGAAGATGATGTGTCTATGGGTCACGAGGCGACCGTAACCGCCATCTCCGCAGAGCAGCTGTTCTACCTGCAGTCTCGCGGCATGGAGGAAGACGAAGCCATGGCAATGATCGTGCGCGGCTTCATCGAGCCAATCGCCAAGGAGCTACCGATGGAGTACGCCTTGGAACTCAACAAGCTCATCGAAATGCAGATGGAAGGGGCTGTTGGTTAATGGCACAGCACGGCATCAAGGAACATTCGCACGGCGGCCTAGTTCCAATTCAGACTAGAAACGAACGCCCGCGTTCAACCTCAATTGAGGACTTTCCAGAAGTTTCTAAGCTTCAAGAGATTTGGCGTTATCTCCCAGTCGACAAGCTCAAGGGCCTAACCCAGAGCGTGATTGACGAGCTAGGCGAAAACCAAGTTGAGCTCAAATTGGCCTCCGGCGTTACGGCAAATTGGGTTGACACGACTCAAGCCATGGTTGGCCAAGCTGGCTTGCCTGAGGACCGCATTTCGGCGATCGCGTGGACCAATGCCTCAAAGACCTTGGTCATTGACGTTCCCAAAGATCTAGAGCAGTCGGAGCCGAGCTTGGTGGTTGTGCAGCCAAACAGTGACACTGCAACTGCCTCCCACGTGCTCATCAAAGTTGGCACTCACGCCCGCACCACGATTGTTCTGGACCACGCGGGTCTAGGAATCCTGGGGGAGAACGTCGAGATCGTGCTCGACGACGAGTCGGAGCTGAACTTCGTTACCATTCAGGACTGGTCCAAGGGTTCCACCCATGTTTCCACTCAGTTCGCCAAGCTTGGACGCAATGCAAACCTGCGCCACACCGTGGTGTCTCTGGGTGGCGATCTGGTTCGTGTAACCCCGGCGGTCGAGCTCTCTAGCCCCGGTGCCGAGGTGAACATGTATGGCGTCTACCTAGCCGACAGCGGGAACTACTTTGAGCACCGCCCGTATGTTGACCACATCGCCGAGAACTGCAAGTCAAACGTTGCCTACAAGGGCGCGCTGCAGGGCGTTGGGGCTCACACCGTCTGGGTTGGTGACGTTCTGATCCGCGAAAGTGCGGTCGGCACCGACAGCTACGAGCTAAACCGAAACCTGCTCCTAACCGATGGCGCCCGTGCCGACTCGGTGCCAAACCTGGAGATTGAAACCGGCAAGATCGAAGGTGCTGGCCACGCTAGCGCTTCCGGTCGCTTCGATGACGAGCAGCTGTTCTACTTCCAAGCCAGGGGTATCAGCGAGTCGGATGCTAAGAAACTGGTGGTCCGAGGATTCCTTTCGGAGATTATTCAGAAGATTCAAATTCAAGAAGTTGAACAGCGCTTGATTTCAGCGATCGAGCTCGAGCTAGAAAGGGTAGGGGTCTAAATGGCATTGCGTATTTGCGCCCTGGAAGACATTAAGCCTGGCAAATCTATCCGCGTAAAGGTGGGGGAGACCGCGATTGCGATCGTGAGAACTCCGGCGGGCGAGGTCAAGGCTCTTGACGATAAGTGCTCACACGGCGAGATCTCGCTATCCGAGGGCTTTATCGACAACGAGACCATTGAGTGCTGGGCACACGGTGCCAAGTTTGATCTCAACACCGGTAAGCCTTTGAGCCTGCCTGCCTATGAGCCGGTTGCCACCTACGAGGTGCTGATCGAAAACGGCGACATCTTTTTAGAAATCGAAGAGTAAGACTTAGTTAGGAAATCATGTCAAAGCTAGAAATTAGAAATCTGCACGTATCGGTAAACACCGACCAGGGCGCCAAGCAAATCCTTCGCGGCGTGGATCTAAGCATTTCCTCAGGCGAAACCCATGCCGTCATGGGCCCAAACGGCTCCGGAAAGTCAACCCTGGCTTACTCGGTTGCCGGTCACCCAAAGTATGAGGTAACCGAGGGTGAGATTCTGCTGGATGGCGAAAACGTCCTTGAGATGAGCGTTGACGAGCGTGCTCGCGCGGGTCTATTCCTCGCGATGCAGTATCCGGTTGAGGTTCCTGGAGTATCGGTGTCTAACTTCCTCCGCACCGCAAAGACCGCAATCAGCGGCGAAGCACCAGCGCTGCGCGAGTGGGTGGGCGATCTAAAGACCGCGATGAAGAATCTACGTATGGACTCGGACTTCACCGAGCGTAACGTGAACGAGGGCTTCTCCGGTGGCGAAAAGAAACGCCATGAGATTCTGCAGCTCGAGCTGCTCAAGCCAAAGATTGCGATCTTGGATGAGACCGACTCAGGCTTGGACGTGGACGCGCTAAAGATCGTCTCCGAGGGTGTCAACCGCGCCAAGGCGAACACCGACCTGGGCGTGCTGCTGATCACTCACTACACCCGCATCCTGCGCTACATTCAGCCAGACTTCGTCCACGTATTCGTGGCCGGTAAGGTCGCCGAGCAGGGTGGTCCAGAGCTGGCCGAGCGCCTAGAGGCAGAAGGCTACGACCGTTACCTAAAGGCCAATGCATGAGCGAAGCCAAAGAACTCAGCGCTGAGCAGTATGACCGCGTCATCGACGCGATGAAGAACATCATCGACCCAGAGATTGGCGTCAACATCGTCGACCTCGGTTTGGTCTATGGTCTGCAGGAGTCAGAAGATGGAGCGCTTCTTATCAACATGACCCTCACCTCAGCAGGCTGTCCTCTCACGGATGTGATCGAAGAGCAGACTGGCGACGCCCTGGATGGTGTGGTCGAGGCTTTTCGCATCAATTGGGTCTGGATGCCACCCTGGGGTCCAGAGCGCATCACCGAAGATGGTCGCGAAATGATGCGGGCAATCGGTTTCTCAATCTAAAGAAAAACCCCTTGGATTTCTCCAAGGGGTTTTCTAATTGTTTATTGGCTACTTGACTAGCCTCCAAGCCATTGGCACCAATGCGGCGGCGGCGGCAGCCTTAACCAGGTCACCGACTAGGAATGGATAAACACCGCCGGCGAGAGCCTGCTCTAGGGTCAAGCCAAGGGTGATCATCAGTCCGCTGACTCCCAGGGCGTAGATGACAACCGAGCCCAGTGCAAAGGCGAGGGTCAACTTGAGGGGACTCTTGGTCCAACCGCGGTTAGCCAAATAGCCAATCAGCGCTGCCGCGGCAACAAATCCAATTAGGTAACCGGTGGTTGGCAGCACGCCGGAGAGGGTTTTTGCCGACGCAAACACCGGTAGGCCGGCAGCACCCATCGCAAGATAGGTCGCCATAGAGATTGCCGCACGAGATGCCCCAAGAGTTGCGGCGACCAAAAGGACCGCTAGGGTCTGCAGCGTCATTGGAACTGGAAACATCGGAATCTGAATCTGGGCTGCGAGTGCAGTCAGCGCGGCACCCGAAATGACTAGAACGATATCGTTGACTCGAGATCTAGGGATTACTCGGTCCGCCAGGTTTACTGCCGCAATGCTCATCAGAAGTCCTTTGTTGGTATTTCTTCCAATTCTATTGGCTTTGATCCTCAAAGGCAGCATCGTCGTTGGCCTGGGTTCGCTTTTGCTGCCGTTTTTTGACCAAGCCCGCTTCCTCGAGGCGGAATCGCCTGTCGTTGCGATAGGCCCAGAAAAATGCAGCAAACGCCATGATTCCAAACAGCAACCACTGCAGGGCGTATGACAAGTGATTGCCCTCGCTCAAAGATGGCTTAGGTTGCGGGAT
This sequence comes from Actinomycetota bacterium, assembly GCA_041180205.1. Taxonomy (GTDB): domain Bacteria; phylum Actinomycetota; class Actinomycetes; order Actinomycetales; family Microbacteriaceae; genus Aquiluna. Next base: position 8,484 of record JBEGRX010000015.1, read on the forward strand.
TGGCGCGGCTGTGGGGGTAGGGTCCTCGCTTGATAACCGACCATAGAACCTTGTTTCTAGCTCCAGCTGCGGGTTTAGGCCTGCATACTCAACCAGGTCGATGCTATCCAGACGATCTTCGACCGACTCTTTCCCGGAATCCGGTTCGCTTTGTCGCAGCCTAACCACAATGTTAATTTTCTCGGTGCTTGGTAGCGGGTTAGTCAACGGCTCTTTGATATCCGATCCGGCAGGTAACCAACCGCGCTCCACAGCTATTACTTCACCCGTTGAAGTTTTGAAGGGCACCAGCTGTAAAAAGCCTGGGCTTCCGCTCAGTGGACGATTTCTAACCAAGATGGCGTATTCCGGTAGGTAGTGGCCAGTCAGGGCAACCGGCTTCCATTCATCGACTCGAAGGCCGTTTCCTGCCTCGGCCCAGATAACTTCTGAGAGCTCAATGGGAGCAGCATCGTAGTTTTCAATGACCTGATTGATTTTCTCAACCCGATCTTCCCGCCGGGAAAATTGCCACCAGCTCAGAAATGTCGTAGCGATGGCAAACAGAACGACCAGAGCGAGCCAGGGTGCCCAGCGCCTAATCGTCTGAAGGTTCAAAATCTCTAACTCCCAAATACATGCCGCGGGTCTGCAGGTAGTCAATCAGATACTGCCGGTGATCAAAGCATGCGGACCAAAGCTTTACGCGATCCGAGTGGTGAATCTTTGGGTTACGCCATTCGATCAAAACCTCAGCGTTAGCTGGGCAGCCGGCTCTTGAGCACTTACTCTTCATCAACGATTCTGATTTTACTGGCCGGGATTGAGACCGCTGGCGCCACGATTTTGGTGGAGTTGTCCTTCGGATTACTGCCTTGCGAGTTCGCAATAATCACCGCGAAATAAGGCAGGAAGATAGCGAGAGCGAAGAAAAACCACATCAAAACACCAGTTGTGAAAACACCGGCCACGATGCAAACCATGCGAACACTCATGGCGATGGTGTACTTACGCATGCGAATCCTGCGCTCCTCATCGGGGGAGAGCTCCAAAGATGTGGCGCTTTGCCGCTTTGCCATGTGCCTACGCTTCTTCCGCAAGCCCAATTGCTAGGCTTTGGTATTCATAACGCGATTGCGTCAATGGTATTCCCGCAAGGAGCATAAATGGAAAACTCCCGCACTGTTCTAGTCACCGGTGGCAACCGGGGAATTGGTTTTGCCATTGCCGAGGAATTCATCGCAAAGGGTTACAAAGTTGCGGTTACCGCTCGCTCCGGCCAGGGGCCAGTTGGCTCACTGACTGTCCGCGCCGATGTCACCGATGGCCCGTCGCTGGATACTGCGCTTCTCGAGGTTGAGCAGCAGCTGGGAACGGTCGAGGTTTTGGTTGCCAACGCCGGTATAACCAAGGACACCCTGTTGATGCGAATGACTGATGAGGAGTTCGAAGAGGTTGTGAACACAAACCTCTCGGGCGTCTTCCGCGTCCTTCGCCGAGTTACCAAGGGCATGATCAAAGCCAAGTTTGGTAGAGTCATTTTGATTGGTTCTGTGGTTGGACTACTTGGTAGCGCTGGTCAGGTGAACTACGCGGCAACCAAGAGCGCACTGGTGGGTATGGCAAGGTCCATCACCCGAGAACTAGGCGGTCGCAATATCACGGCGAACGTGGTTGCCCCGGGATTTATTGACACCGATATGACTGCTGAGCTCACCGAAGAGCTACAGGCTGCCTACAAAGCAAAGATTCCAGCTGGCCGCTTCGCCGCCCCTAGTGAGGTTGCGAAGGTCGTGGCCTGGCTGGCTTCGGATGATGCCGCATACATTTCGGGTGCGGTTATTCCGGTCGACGGTGGCCTAGGAATGGGCCATTAGGTAGTAACTTTTTCCATAACGCAACTTAGGAGATGGCTTTGGGAATTCTCGAAGGTAAGAAAATACTCGTAACCGGTGTGCTGACCGAGGCTTCAATTGCCTTCACGGCGGCCAAGCTGGCTCAGGAGGAAGGTGCCGAGGTGCTGCTGAGCTCATTCGGCCGCATGCTTCCAATCACCCAGAAAATCGCTGAGCGTCTGCCAAAGCCCGTGAAGGTCATCGAGCTGGATGCCACCAACCAGGAGAACTTGGATGCTCTCGCGGGTCACATCAAGGAGCACCTCGGCTCGCTAGACGGCATCGTTCACGCGATTGCATTTGCTCCGCAATCCGCACTCGGTGGAAATTTTATGGAGACCCCTTGGTCTGACGTCTCAACCGCAGTTGAGGTTTCCGCTTACTCACTCAAGGCAATCACAACCGCCTGCTTGCCTGTGCTAAATAACCCAAGCTCGGTGGTAGGTCTTACCTTCGACGCTACGGTTTCTTGGCCGGTTTACGACTGGATGGGTGTTGCCAAGGCAGCCTTCGAGTCAACCGCACGTTACCTAGCTCGCTACCTTGGCGAAAAGGGTATTCGTGTGAACCTAATTTCTGCCGGACCACTTCGCACCACTGCCGCTAAGGGAATACCTGGTTTTGCCACCATGGAGGAGCTGTGGACTGGTCGTGCGCCACTGGGTTGGGATTTGACCGACACCGAGGCTGCTGCCAAGGGCCTAGTTGCTCTCTTGAGCGACTGGTTCCCAGCAACTACGGGTGAAATGATCCACGTTGATGGTGGCCTGCACTCAACCGGTGCCTAGGGCAATAGCTGAATTAACAGGCCTAAATCGCGCTCATTGAGCGCGATTTTTGCTTTCTGCTGCACGATCGGCTTGGCACAGAACGCCACTGAAAGTCCGGCAATCTCCATCATTCCGAGATCATTTGCCCCATCGCCGACTGCGATGGTTTTGTGTTGCGGGACTCCAAGTGCCGCTGACCACTCCAGAAGCGCATCAGCCTTGGCCTGCCGGTCGATTACCTTTCCAAGCACCTGCCCAGTGAGCTTGCCGGCTACCACCTCAAGGGTGTTCGCTCGCTCAATGTCGAAGCCTATTTTTTCCTTCACGGGGCCCAAAAGTTGAATGAACCCCCCGGAGACCGCCGCCGCCTGGCCACCACGATCATGTATTGCAGAGATCAGTTCTTTTGCGCCCCTGGTCGGGGAGAGCTGATGGGAAACCTCTGTCAGGACGGATGCGTCCAGCCCGCTGAGAGTAAGCACTCGCTGGCGCAAACTAGCCTCGAAATCTAGTTCACCTCGCATTGCCCGCTCGGTTACCTCAGCAACTTCTTCACGCTTACCCGCGCGAGCGGCCAGTAACTCAATTGCCTCGTCATTGATGAGTGTTGAATCAACATCAAAGACCACTAAAAAATTTGTCAAGGTGTAACCAAGCGCCCCTTGGCAACCACTGTGATGCCGCTATCGGTGACGGTGAAGCCACGCTCTAGGTCGCGCTCCTTGCTCACCCCGATGCTTGCTCCGTCGGAAACCACAACGTTTTTATCCAAAATCGCCTTGCGAATCGTGCAGTCGCGACCAACCTGAACATCATCTAGGAGAACTGACTCGGTGATCAAAGTTCGCGAGGAAACACGGACGTTGGGCGATAGCACCGATCTGTCAACGACACCGCCGGAAACAACAACGCCAAGGCTCACTATCGAATCCTGGGTCCGACCCTGGTTGCCCTCGGAGTCGTGGATGAATTTTGCCGGTGGCAGGTTGATCTGCTGGTTGTAAACCGGCCAGTCGGAGTTGTACAGGTTAAAAATTGGCATGGTGGAAATCAGGTCCATGTGCGCGTCATAGTAGGAATCGATAGTTCCCACATCCCGCCAATAGGACTTGTCACGAGCAGTTGCCCCTGGGATTTCATTGAAGGTGAAGTCATAAGCGCCGGCGGTGCCTTGGTTTACGAAGTAGGGAATGATGTCCCCGCCCATATCGTGAGAAGAATCTGGGTTTTCGCCATCGCGTTCAATTGCATCTATGAGCGACTGGGCGTTGAAAATGTAGTTTCCCATCGAGACTAAGGCCTGAGTTGGATCTCCAGGAACCGGTTGTGGATCGGAGGGTTTTTCTCGGAACGCGGCAATTTTCACCGGGTTGGATTCGTCAACCTCGATTACACCAAACTGCGGTGCAATCGCGATTGGCTGCCTGATAGCAGCCACAGTGGCCTCCATGCCAGAGTCGATGTGAGACTGCAACATCTGATCAAAGTCCATGCGGTAGACGTGGTCGGCACCGACCACAACAACGTAGTCTGGCTTCTCGTCGCTGAGGGCATTCATAGACTGCAAAATTGCATCGGCACTACCGGTGTACCAACGCTTACCGAGGCGCTGCTGCGCCGGAACCGAGGCAACGTATGCTCCCAGTAAGGGAGACATGCGCCAGGTCTGCGACACGTGCCGGTCCAGCGAATGTGACTTGTACTGAGTAAGCACGACTATGCGCCTCAATCCGGAGTTGATCAGATTGGAAAGCGCGAAGTCAATCAGACGATAGCTTCCGGCAAATGGCACAGCGGGCTTGGCTCGATCTGCGGTAAGCGGCATCAATCGCTTGCCCTCACCACCGGCTAGAACCATCCCGAAAACTCTTGTTCGACCCATAGCCAAATGTTAGTTAATAAAAAAGCGCAACACACTAGCATTTGGGTATGCGTGTGGATTTTGTTACCAAGGAGTATCCGCCCAACATCTATGGCGGTGCCGGTGTGCACATCACCGAGCTGGTCAGGGTGCTTCGCTCGCGAATTCAGGCTAGGGTTCACGCCTTTGGCGAGCCAGTAACTGAGACCGACACTTTTGGCTATTCCTCGCCGAGTGCTTACGCATCGGCCAACCCAGCAATCCAGACCATGGCTACCGACCTCGAGATTGTTCAGGCCATCGCCGGCGCGGATCTGGTTCATTCGCACACCTGGTATGCGAACTTTGCCGGCCATGTGGCTTCCATGCTGCACGGCATTCCTCACGTCATTACGGCACACTCTCTCGAACCTTTGCGGCCATGGAAGGCAGAACAGCTCGGCGGTGGCTATGAGGTTTCATCTTTCATTGAAAGAGTCGCCTACGAGCAGGCAAAACGCGTCATTGCCGTCTCAAATGGCATGCGCCGAGACATTTTGAAGGCTTACCCCGACCTTGACCCCAACAAGGTTGAGGTGGTTTACAACGGCATTGATTCGCAAAAGTGGCGGCCGCTGTACGATGCCGATATGGTCCGATCGCTTGGGGTCAACCCGGATCAGCGTTCGGTCATTTTTGTTGGACGAATTACCAGGCAAAAAGGGCTTCCCTACTTCTTGAGGGCAGCAAGTCAGTTGCCTGCGGATGTGCAATTGGTTTTGTGCGCTGGCGCACCTGATACCCCTGAAATCAAAGCCGAAGTAGAACACTTGGTATCAGAGTTAGCTAAGACTCGCTCCGGGGTGATCTGGATACCGGAGCACCTACCGCAACCCAAGTTGGCAGCACTGCTTTCAGTTGCTGATTTGTTTGTATGTCCTTCGATTTACGAACCACTCGGAATAGTGAATTTGGAAGCCATGGCATGTGGAGCTCCAGTAATTGCAACCGCCACCGGTGGCATCCCAGAGGTGGTTGTTGATGGCGAGACCGGCTGGCTGGTGCCAATCGAACAGGTCCAGGATGGTTCTGGAACACCTGTTGACGAACAGAAATTTGTGAATGACTGGGGTACCGCCCTCAATGCTGCTCTGGATAGTGGCACGCTCAAGCAATTCGGTGAGGCGGGCCGAGCCCGAGCCACAGCTAAATTCAGCTGGGAGTCGATTGCGACTCGCACGCTAGAGGTCTATTCCTCGGCACTTGGAAGCTAGGCTATTTTCCAATGTCTCAGGTAATTGATCTTCAGAATGTCAGCGTGGTTCGCAGCGGGAAAGCGATCCTTGACGGAGTAACTTTTTCCGCAAACTCTAACGAGCGCTGGGTGATCCTGGGCGCTAACGGTGCGGGTAAAACCACCATGTTGCGAGTGTGCGCTGCTCAGATTCACCCTTCCACCGGGCAAGCGAAAATCCTCGACCAGCGCTTAGGCGAGGTAAACGTCTTCGAACTCCGAACTCGAATTGGCTTTGCCTCCAGCGCCCTAGCGAATCAAATTCCCAACAGTGAGACAGTTCTGAATGCGGTTATGACCGCAAGCTACGGTGTCACCGGACGCTGGAACGAAACCTACGACTCCATCGATGAGCGCCGAGCTATGCGGGTGCTGCGTGAGTGGCAACTGGAAGACTTCGCTCAGCGACCCTTCGGGACGCTTTCTGATGGAGAACGCAAGCGCGTGCAGATCGCTCGGTCTGTCATGACAGACCCGGAGCTGATGTTGCTAGATGAGCCGGTTGCCAGCCTAGATTTGGCAGCCCGAGAACTCACCCTTCGACTGCTCGGCGGTTATGCGACCAGTGCTCAGGCCCCAGCGATGGCCATGGTCACTCACCACCTAGAGGAAATTCCTTCCGGATTCACACATGCGCTGCTGATGCAAGATGGCAAGATTTTGGCTAGGGGAGAGATTGGTGCAACGATTACGAGCGCCGCAATCTCGGAAACTTTCCGATTCCCACTGCAGGTTAGCTATCAAGCCGGCAGATTCTCCGCGATTGCGTCCTAGACGAAGCTCGGTTTTGCTGCTAAGCTTTCCCGCTGTTGCTCTTTAGCAAAAAGATTTCACAAGAAGGAAACCATGAAGGCTGAAATTCACCCAACCTACGAGCCAATCGTATTCCGCGACCTGGCATCTGGCGTTGCATTTCTAACCCGCGCAACCATCACCAGCTCGAAGACCATTGAGTGGGAAGATGGCAAGACCTACCCGGTCTACGACGTGGAAATCAGCTCCGCTAGCCACCCGTTCTACACCGGTAAGCAGCGCATCATGGACTCTGCTGGTCGCGTAGAGCGCTTCAACGAGCGTTACAAGAACTTCAGCTAATTTTTATTGGCCATCCCAAGACCGCGCGGTAATCCGGGCGGTCTTGTTGTTTAAGCCACTTCTCAAATTCCAGACTCTGCTCGTCTGACCAGGTCGCCTGGGCTGCATGCAGGTCAGCCATTTCCATGTTCAAAGCCGGAAACTTACCGGCCTGGCGCTGAGCCAGCCTTCCTGCGGCGATGGCATCAGCGGTTGAGTTATGCGCGTCAATAAGCTCAACCTCGTAGTCCCGACATAGCGCCGTGAGTGTTCGAGACCCCTTGCCGGAACGGAACTTCACCATTTGCCGATCCAGCACCAGCGGGTCGATTACCGCCTGTGGCAGCAGCGGGGGAATGGAATAGCGCTTAGCCTCAGATTCCAAAATTGTGAAATCGTAAGGGGCATTGAAGGCCACCAACGCCATTTCGCTGCCAAGTCTGCGAAGTTGCTCAATGATCTCTGCAATGGCACCGCTTGGCTCAACGCCATTGGCCTGAGCCATCTCCGTGGTTATGCCGTGAACATTAGCGGCCGCCTCTGGGATCTCAATCCCCGGATTCACTAGCCACTCGTGCACCTCAATTGGCTCACCGTTGCCGTTTAGCACGGCAACTGCTGCGGTAACAATTCGAGAAGTGTGCAGGTCGAGCCCAGTGGTCTCCAGGTCAAAAACTGCGAGCTTTTTGCTCCAGGCTGGGCGGTTGGGTTCAAAATCAAAATCTAACAAGGCATCTCCTTGGCCCCAGACTACCCAGCCTCACCGACACTCTTAGACTTGACACATGCCGTATCTGAAACTTGCCGCTTTCGAACTCGCCGATTTGGCGGCGAAACGCGGCTATCGCAA
>JBEGRX010000016.1:0-15365 GCA_041180205.1 Actinomycetota bacterium
ACCCGAGCCGGCCCGCACTCCAGGCCAAGCGGTTTGGAAACTGATTTGAGCTGCTTCACCAGGTCTTGCCACTCGCGAATTCGAAGGAAGTTGAGGTGCTCGGATTTGCAGAGTCTTCTAAATGCACTGGACGAAAGTTTGCCCTGCTGTTCTTCTAGGTAGTTCCAAAGGTTCACCAACGTTAAGAAGTCCGAGCTTGGGTCAGTGAATCTGGCGTGAAGCAAGTCTGCTTTTTCTCGCTTCTCAATTGGTCGCTCACGCGGATCCTGGATGGTAAGACCGGCAACCACAATCATCACCTCGCGAGTGATGCCATATTTCTTAGATTCCACCAGCATGCGAGCGAAGCGCGGTTCGATGGGCAATCTCGCCAACTGCTTACCAAGTGGAGTTAGTTCCAATTGACCCAGCTCACTTGGCGCTAGGGCTCCCAGCTCGAACAGCAAGTTGTTGCCATCTTTGATGCCCTTGTTATCAGGGGCCTGCAGGAGCGGGAACTTGCCCAGCTCCCCAAGCCCGAGGTTGGCGGCTTGCAAGATGACCGATGCCAAGTTGGTGCGCAGGATTTCCGGGTCGGTGAATTCCGGCCGAGAGTTGAAATCCTCCTGCGAGTAAAGCCTGATCACCGTGCCCGGGGAGGTTCGACCCGCGCGACCGGCCCGCTGGTTGGCGCTGGCCTGGCTAATCGCCTCAATTGGTAAACGCTGCACCTTTAACCTGGTGCTGTAACGAGAGATTCGTGCGGTGCCGGCGTCGATTACGTATTTGATGTTGGGAATGGTCAGCGAGGTCTCGGCGACGTTGGTGGCCAGAATTACCCGCTGCTGAATGCCGGCCGACTTCGAGGGCTCAAATACCCGGTGCTGCTCTGCAGAACTAAGTCGACCATAAAGCGGCAGCACTTCCAGTCGCTTGGTGAGCTGGCCGGCAGTTGCCGCTCCGACTATGGCGTCTTGCGCATCACGAATCTCAGACTCCCCAGAGAGAAACACCAGCACATCGCCAGGCTCTTCGTGCTGCAGTTCCCTAAGCGCCGATATAACACCGTCTATGTAGTCATCGGCCGTAGTCTCCGCATCGGGATCAGACTCCCCCTGCCTTTCCGAAACCACCGGGCGGTAACGGATCTCGATCGGGAAGGTTCGACCGCTCACCTCAATAATCGGAGCGTTATCAAAGTGACGACTGAAGGAGCCCGGATCAATCGTTGCCGAGGTGATGATCACCTTTAGGTCTTTGCGCCTCGGCAATAGCTGCTTGATGTAGCCGAGTAGGAAGTCGATGTTTAAACTGCGCTCGTGAGCCTCGTCAATGATGATGGTGTCGTATTGCCGAAGCTCTCGATCGTTTTGCATGGCATTGAGCAAGATGCCGTCAGTCATGACTTTCACCAGGGTCTTTTTTGACGAGGTGTCAGTAAAGCGAACTTGATAGCCCACCTCTTGACCGAGTTCTACCTTTAGTTCCTCTGCGATGCGCTCGGCAACCGATCTGGCGGCAATTCTTCTGGGCTGGGTATGGGCGATGGCATTGCGACCAAGCTCCAGGCACATCTTGGGAATCTGTGTGGTTTTACCCGACCCGGTGGCACCAGCGATGACTACAACTTGGTGGCTTTGAATGGCTTCGAGGATTTCTTCACGGAGCAGTGAAACCGGTAGGTCTTGTGGGTAAAGGATTTTCACACTGGTCAATTTAATCTCGGGGCTTCCAGCCTAATTGACCGAGTTAGCCAAATGAAAGCTGGGCGACTAAACCCGCTGCTTGTTCTTGGCTATTTCTGTAGCCAACACAGCGTCTGACCAAATTGCATCGCTAGGACTTAGACCCATATATAGCGTTACGAAGTCTGAGGTATTCAGTGATTGCAGGTGCTGCTGTAAATCCAAATTGGTTTGGTCGTCGGGAATGTCAAATTCCAAAGCTGCCTCTAAAACGTTCATCAGCGCTTTGGATTCCTCCCCAGCCTCGGCAAGAATCAATGCGGGACCGATAATGCGCTCGGCTCTAGAGATTTTGCGTATCGGGTCTCTACCTACGCGCACAATTAGGTCATCCAACAGCGGGTTACGAAGACGCTTGAGCGTCTTTTGGACGTACTCCTGTTGCTCAGCTTTCTGGAAACCATGTTTTAGCTCCAAAGCCTTGGATGTTTCCTGAAGTACTTCGGAGACGGCTCGCTCAATATCGGGATCTCGCAGTGCGCTTGAAATTGTCATTAAACCCGAGCGCTGACCAAGGTATGCGATGGCACAGTGTCCGGTATTTACCGTGTAAAGCTTGCGCTCAATAAAGGGTTGTAGATCGGGCACAAATTTGGCGGCCGATATCGGCAGCGACGACTTGAGGTTCTTGTCCTCAATTACCCATTCTGAGAAGACTTCAACTTCAACATCTGGAGCTAGATTGACATCCTGCATTGGCACGATGCGGTCTACCGCGGTGTTGCAATAGATTACCTGAGCTTGGTCAACCCCATACTTAGAGATCTCGTCAGCAAGAAGATCGGTGGCATTTACAGCGTTTTCGCAAGCCATGATTACAACTGGCGATTGGGCCTTGCGCATCGAAAGAGCTTCAGCAATGATTGGCGCAATTCTGGGCAATACGTTTGCACCTACCGAGGTGGTGATGAGGTCTGCTGTTGAGAGCTCTTGCCTCAACCTATCCGGCTCTAGCATCGAGTTCAACGCGGAAAAATTCTCGTACTCCCGAGTTTCGCCGCCCTCGCCGATTTCGATGACTCGATACTTTCGAGCCGAATTTAGTGCGCTGATGACATCGGCATTCACATCTGCGAAAACCACGTGGTAGCCGGCATCCTGAAGGACGGACCCAATAAAGCCGCGGCCGATATTGCCTGCACCAAAATGAAGGGCTTTCATGGTTTACCCCCTTCCTAAGCTGAGGAGCTTTAGAGTTGTGCGCTCGAAGCTAAAAGCTTCAAAATTTCTTCTTTTGAATCCGAGCTGTAAAAGACTTGGAGATTCTCTGTTTCCTGAAGGAGCTCTGCGAGCTGGCCCAGTAATTCAACATGTGCATCGCCCTTTGAGGCGATTCCAAGGACACAGCGGACTTCCTCATCTCCCCAGGCCAACGGCTGAGCGAGTTGCAGAAAAACCAGCTGATCCTTGATCACGTATTGTCGAGATTGATCGGTTCCGTGTGGGATTGCGAATCCAGCGCCAATTGCCGACGGAAAAATTTGCTCCCGCTCCCACATGGCATCTGCGTACTCCTGGCTAACCGCCCCCAGCTGGACCAAAAGTTTGCCGCATTGTGCTACTGCCTCCTCCGTGGAGGAGGCAGTAGCACCAATCACAATTCCGGCTTCGGTAATTAGCTCAGTCGCCAACGATCTCAGCACCTTCAGAAAGGTCTGACACCAATTGGGCAATTTTAAAATCACCTAAGAACATGTCGAATACGATCACGACCGAGCCAGGGACAGCTTGCTTGGCACGACTCCCTAGACCGCGGTGACAAAGCACCACGTCGTGAGGTTCGTCAGCAAGCTGATTGACCGGGGTGTGGCTCACGGTGATTCCGGTGTGCTTTAGCTGCTTTGCAAGCATCTTTGCCACCATCACCGATGAACCCATGCCAGCTTCGCAAGCAACAACAATGTGCTTGACGTCAGCTCCAGAAATAGTTGCCATGGTTACTCGGCAGCTCCGGTCTTCATCGCCTTGCTCTTTGCCTTGGCGGCCTCTAGATCGTCGTCACCAGCTTTTGAAGCCTTCAAGATGAAGAAGGTGACTACGAATGAGACAGCTGCCGATAGCAAGATTCCTGCAAAGACGCCGAAGTGGTTTCCTGGAGGGGTAACTGCAAGGTAAGCGAAGATGGATCCTGGAGATGGTGTTGCAACTAGTCCAACGCCAGTAGCCAAGAAGATTGCGACACCAGTAGCGCCACCGGCAATTGCGCCGAGGATAACTAGTGGACGTAGCAATACGTATGGGAAGTAGATCTCGTGGATTCCACCGAGGAAGTGAATGATGATTGCTCCAGGTGCGGAACCACGAAGGATCTTTGGACCGGCTAGCCAGAAGGCAACCAAAATTCCAAGGCCAGGACCAGGGTTGGTCTCAAGCATGAACATGATTGACTTACCAAGCTCCTCAGCCTGAACAACTCCGATAGGTGCGAGTACACCGTGGTTAATTGCGTTGTTTAGGAAGAGCACCTTAGCTGGCTCAATCAAGATGGAGGCAAGTGGGAGCAGTCCAGTGTCAATAAGCGCCTGAACGCCCTTACCCAAAACGTCTGATAGTGCGTTTACGGTCGGACCAATTCCTAGGAAGCCAAGGATTGCCATTAGCAAACCTGAGATACCTAGAGAGAAGTTACCAATCAGCATCTCGAATCCCGGAGGAGTAACTGGGTCAAGAACTGAGTCGATCTTCTTCAAGACCCATGCCGCAAGAGGGCCAATAATCATGGCACCCAAGAACATCGGGATTGAAGTTCCAACAATCACACCAACGGTTGCAACTGCACCAATAACAGCACCGCGCTGTCCGTGCACAAGGCGACCACCGGTGTAACCGATAAGGATTGGCAAAAGGTTGACAATCATTGGACCAACCATTGCCGCTAGCTGCTCGTTAGGAGTCCAACCAGTCGGGATGAAAAGTGCAGTCAGTAGACCCCAAGCAATGAATGCTCCGATGTTTGGGATTACCATACCTGCGAGATTTCCACCTAGCTTTTGAACCGCGGCACGCCAGCCGGTGTAACCACCGTCACCCGCGGGGATAAAATTAGCCATGGGTACTACCTTCCTTTAGGGGGTTTGTATTCACGGGGCGGTGCTTTCGTAATTTTGGAGCTATTTCGGAGGCCCAATTTCCGGTAGCACCGTCCCTATCCCGCAGACCCAGGCAAGGAGTCGTTGGGAATTCTTTACGCGAGCACGACATCTACGCCTGCGCTCGAAAACTTGTCCAGATACTGCTGTTCAATATCAAGGTTTGTGACCACTCGGTCAAAGTCGCCAAAGTTTGCAAACTTGGCTGGGTAGGCGATGCCAAACTTGCCGCTGTCGGCCAACAAAATTCTCTCGCTGGATTGCTGCATCATGATTTTCTTGACTTGCGACTCATCTGTGTCGAATGCGGTTATGCCACCTTCCAACGATGCGCCGTTGGTTCCGATGAAGGCCAAAATGGCGTTGTAGTCGGCTACCTCTGAGGCGGTTTTAGCGCCAACAGAACTGTGAGTCGCCGGACGAATTCGACCGCCTAGCACAACAGTTTGGGTTGAGCTATCAGCAAGCCGGGATGCCAGATTGATGTTATTGGTAACGACAATTAGCTTGGGCTTGTCTCTGAGGTAGGGGGCTAGGCATTCTGTGGTCGAGCCACCGTCGACAAAAATGCAGCCTTCTTCAGGAACGTAAGTGGAAGCGAGCTGAGCAACCATGCGCTTTTTGTCGGGATTCAGCCCAAGCCTTTCGGACATGGTGTACTCGTGGCCATAACGATCGTTTGAAATTGCGCCGCCGTGCACCCGTCGCAGTGCTCCCCGACGTTGGAGCAAATCAAGGTCTCGCCTAACGGTCTCTACGGCGACATCGAGCTTCTCAGCAGCACGGCCGGCATCGAGCTTTCCTTCGACGCGCGTCCACTCAACTAGCTTGAGTCTTCGCTCTTCTGCCAACATCGTTGTCGTTCTCCGTTTTTGCCTGTATTACCGATTTTGAAAGACAGTAACAGCGAATTCTCAGAAAAAGACTACAAAACGGGCATAAACCCACAGAAAAAGATAACTTTTCTATAACTAGGAATGCGGCCGAATTAGCCTGCCGCAGGCAGGGCAACGCATATGTAAGTTATTGCTGGCCTGGAGCAAAATTCGTTCATTATCCGCGCCAAGACAGAGTTTGCAAGCTGCGTCCGGATTGTTTTCGCCGCTTATTCCACCACTTGGGAAAACGCCGAAAAGGATCCCGAGTGATCGAAAAAGGATTTTTAGCCAGGACTTCATTTCAAACCTGCTCTCTTGCGGGGACTATCTTTAGCCTAAGACGAGGAGGTCTCATGAATGGCGTCGGTCTACCTTTGACCATGCTTTGGTTCATCGTTCTTTTTGGTGGGGTGATTCTGCAAGCTAAGGTGAAATGGAAATATGGGCTGCGCTGGATCATTGCACTCCTCATTGCAATCCCATCCATTTACATCGTCTCGAATCTGATCTAGGAGTCAAGTGAATCTCGATAATTTTTGGTACGGAATTCTCATCGTCGTTGCACTGCTTTTCTTTGGATGGCGGTTTACCAAAAGCATTAGAGCTATCAGAAGCGCCAAAGCTTCTGGGAAGCCTGTGCCATTTATAGAGTGGGTATACCTTCCTATGGGCCTGTTTCTCATCGGATTGTTCGTTTTGAACGCCCTGGGATTGATTAACGCCTGAAACGTCCTCAAACAAGTTACTCAAACGTTACCTACTAGGTGAATAACCGCTACCAACTTGCTGTTAATCCTCTGTGAGTCGAGCAATGTGGCCGACTCGCCGGAGCCAAAAAGCTCGACGAGTGGACTTCTGACTTGAAGAAAAAGTACTAAAAGTCATCGAAAGGACTTTCGAAAATGGATTCAGCAATCAGCGATGGTGGATACCTTCTAGTATTCAACATGCTATCTATGGGCATCGCCGCGATGCTTTTCACCACCATCTTCTTGGTGATGGCAAAGGACCGCGTACTACCTCGTTACCGCATGGCGGTAATGGTGTCGGCAACCGTAACCGGTATCGCCGCCTACCACTACTTCAGAATGTTTGACAGCTTCAACCACGCATTTGGACCAGACGCCATTGAGGGCACTGTCTACAACGTGGGCTACCGCTACGTGGACTGGCTACTGACCGTGCCACTGCTATTGGTGGAGACTGTTGCCGTTCTCGGTTTAGCTCGCGCAATGCAGTCCTCGCTACTAGTTCGCCTAGTGCCAGCTGCTGCGCTAATGATCGGACTTGGTTATCCAGGTGACGCTCAGCTAGACATCATGGGCATTCCAGCATCGGTCTGGGGCCTACTGTCAACTATCCCATTCCTATACATCTTGTACGTTCTATTCGTAGAGCTAGGCAAGTCGCTCGACAAGCAGTCCGCTGCGGTTCAGCGCAAGATTAAGGAACTGCGGTTGCTACTTCTGGCAACCTGGGGTGTCTACCCAATCGCCTTCATCGCAAACATGAACGCGACTGGATTCGACGAGGCAGGCTTCGTACTTCGCGAGGTTGGTTACTCAGTAGCCGACATATTGGCTAAGTGTCTATTCGGCCTAGTGATCTTCACCATCGCTCGCATCAAGAGCGCTGAGGACGACGCGACCTTCGCCAAGAGCGAGTTCAAGGACTAAGGAAAGGTTGTGACTCTGATGAAGAAAATCAACTGGGACATTGTTCAGGCCATAGTGCTAGTGGGAATGCTTCCAGCGATGTTGATCGTCGGAGCGCTCTTTCCAGCGTTATTCGCTAAGTACTAAAAGCTAAAGAAAAATCCCCCGGACCTTGCGGTTCGGGGGATTTTTTTACCCTAGTTAAACCACTCGGTAGGCGGACCGAGGAAAAGCAGAAATGCGAATACCGCAGGAATTGCGACCAGCAAAACCGCAAGCAGCACAAGTGGCCTTGCGATAAACCAACGGAAGATGGCATCAATAAAGAAGTTGTCTCTGGGGTCCTCGCTCTTGCTGGTGCGCCAAGCGCCATCGAGAGCCGAGGTTGCTACGAGTTTGCGCTCAAATGGAATGGTGGCGAATGGCACAATCGCCAGCCCCACTGCCAAAGCCAACCTGCCAAATTTCCAGCGCTGATTAATACCGACCAATAGCGCGGTAACCGCATAACCCAAAAAGACAGCTCCGTGAATGCTTCCTGCGATCGTCACAATCGGGGGAAATGCGTCACCGGCGGCGCGAATGAGAAGAGCGGAAATCAGCAATGTCCAGGTGATTGCCTCACCTTTTGCGAAGGTAAGAAACAGTTGCTTTGGTTGCACGTTGGACTCCTAAGATTTCCCAAAAGAGTCTAGGCGCGCAAAGCCTTAGCCAACTCCCTAAAGTGCTCAACCATCTTGTCCATGTCCTTCTGGGTGTGCATCAGCGATACCAACCACTGCTCATCAAGACCCGGAGGGGTGATGATACCGCGGTTAATGCCCCAGAGCCAGCTCAGCTCGGCAACCCCAAAGTCAACATTTTTGAAGTCTCGGTAGTTTCTCACCGGGGTCTTTGACCAGGTGATTGCTCCCTTGAGGCCCAGACCGATGGTGTGAGCGGGAAGCTCATACTGATTGATGATCTCGTTGATTTTGTTCAGAGTGTTTACGTTGATCTGCTCGGCCTTCTGCATCGCCTTTGGGGTTACCAACTCTTCAACCGCCATAACCGCGGCCATCACAAGTGGGTTTCCGTTGTAGGTTCCGTAGTGCGCCATGCGACCATCGACCACGGCAGCCATGTACTTCTGCTTGCCACCAAAGGCAGCAACTGGCAATCCGCCACCAATGCTCTTGGCCAGGGTGATTAGGTCCGGCTCTACTTGGGTTCTTCCGGCAGCACCGGCTTCACCAGCGGTCAGACCAGTTTTCACCTCGTCAAAGATCAGTGCGATGGCGTACTTATCGCACATTGCGCGGACTGCAGGAAGGTATCCCTCGTCCGGCAGCACGATGGAGATGTTTTCCATTACCGGCTCAAGTACAAAGGCTGCGATCTTGTGAGCGTGCTCGCTCATGATCTTCTCTAGGTACTCGAGGTTGTTGTAGGGAACAACGAAGACCTCACCGGGCTCAACCTCGAATGGCACCTCAGGGGTTGGTGCATTGGCATCGCCAATGTTCTTAAGCTTTGGCTTGACCGATACCTGCAGTGGGTCGTAACCACCGTGGTAACCGCCCTCGAGCTTGATGATCGCCTTCTTGCCCGTTACTGCCCTAGCGGTTCGAATCGCATACATCAGCGATTCGGTACCGGAGTTGGTAAAGCGAATCATGTCTAGGTTGAAGCGCTTCTTGAACAGCTCGGCAGCCGCGGTAGCGGTTGGCGAAGGGGTAACGAACAAGGTTCCGGTGCGGTTCAGTGCGCGCTTTACAAATCGCACCACCTTTGGGTTTAGGTGTCCGACCATCATCGCGCCAAAGCCCATAGAGAGATCCAGCAGCTTGCGGCCGTCGACGTCCTTGACGTAAGCGCCCTTGGCGCTTGCTACCGAAATTGGATAAGGGTCCCAGTGTTGAAAGCTGGAGGTAACTCCAAGCGGTAGGGACTTGCTGGCTTTTGCATTTTCTTTGCCAGATAGTTTGGTGGTGTTTTGAAATAGCTCCCACTCTTTGGCGAGTAGCTCTTTAACTCTGTCTTGATTTAGTTCTCTGGTGGTTGTCGGAACCACTCGGTATCCAGCAGGGTCGTGTTTTGGGTTATTCACTTGTGACACGAGTATCACTCCTTTGTGTTCCCCCACTCTCGCACACAGTTTGAAAAAACACCAATTGGCAGCAAGCGAGTTCGCTAATGGGTGAAGAAAGGCTTGTTTTAGGCGATTGGAAATGATTTCGCTCGCTTTTGGCATATACCTTTAGGCAAGTTTCACTCGTCGACGAAAGGCTGACCATGCAGCTTCTGCTCGCCGATCAATTGGGTCCACACTTTGAGCACGAAGCAAAGTTGCTATTGCCGATCGTCGACAACCAATTTGCCAAGCGCAACTACCACCGGCAAAAAGCTCACCTGATTCGCTATGCCCAGCTTGCCCGCGCCAAAGCAGCGAATGTTGAAATAGTGAGACTGGATAGCTATCGAGAACTAAAAAACTTCCCGCAGCTAGCCAGTATGGTTTCGGGCTCCTCGCGGTCTTTTGATGCGCTCGCCGATTCGCTCGGTCTTTCAAAACTTCAAAATCCTGGATTCTGTTCTGACCAAAACGATTGGAATGCCTATCTCGCCAAGGCGGGAAAGCGGCTGCGCCTTGAGGATTTCTACCGCATGCAGCGCACTCGACTAGGTCTTTTGATGAGCGCAGGTGAGCCGGTCGGGGGTAAGTGGAACTTTGATGAGGACAATCGGCTGCCGCCACCAAAGTCTGGCCTTGGTCTGCCACATCCATACCGGCCAAAAGAAGATGGGCTTGATACTCAGGTGCGAGCAGAACTTGATGATCTGGAAAGATCCGGCAAAGCAAAATTCATCGGAGTTGATGCTCCACGCATCTTCCCGGGAGATCGAGAGCAGGCACTGGCTGCCCTTTCTGATTTCGTAACCAATCGCTTGGATCTCTTCGGACCTTACGAAGACGCGATGGATTCTCGGGATTGGACCATGGCGCACTCGATGCTTTCGGTGCCGATGAATCTCGGTTTACTCTCACCCCTTGAGGTAGTCCACGCAGCGGTTGCTGCCTACGAATCGGGGGCAGCGCGATTGGCAAGTGTCGAAGGTTTCGTGCGGCAAATCATCGGTTGGCGGGATTACGTCTGGCAACTCTATTGGCACTTTGATGCCGGTTACGGAAATCTAAATGAGCTTGCCGCAACCACCGAAATTCCAGCCGGATGGCAAGACCTGAGTGCGGATGGCATCGAGGCCAACTGCCTATCTAGCACCCTCAAAGATGTCAATGAACGGGCTTGGAGCCACCACATTCCAAGGCTTATGGTGCTGGGCAATACCGCGCTACAGCGCGGTTTTGATCCGAAGGCGGTAAACGATTGGTTTATTGATGCCTTTGCCGATGGCACGCCCTGGGTAATGCCGGCCAACGTAATTGGAATGTCGCTCTATGCCGACGGCGGCAAAATGTCGACCAAGCCTTATGCGGCCGGTGGTGCATACATAAAAAAGATGAGCAACTACTGCGGCTCTTGCAGGTTTAACCCAGCGGTTCGAGTCGGCGAGGATGCCTGCCCATTCACCGCTGGCTACTGGAACTTTCTCTCCAAAAACAGCGAGCGATTGCGGAGCAATCATCGAATGAGTCAACCGATGGCCGGTCTCAAACGGCTAACAGATTTAGAACAATTGCTCGAACAGGAGAAAAAACGGGAATCGCTTTGAAAAGGCTGGGGTTCTAGAGCTCATGCCGAATGAGATTTCCGCGGGACTTACGATTCTCAAAGATGAGAATGGTGAGCCCGCGCTCTGTCTCGTCACCGGTGCCACTGGCTACATCGGTGGGCGCCTCATCGCTGAACTGCTGGCTGCTGGCTATCGCGTGAGAGTACTGGCGAGAAACCCGCAGCGCCTGAGCAATCACCCTTGGATAAACCAGGTCGAGGTCGTAGAAGGCGATGCCAACGACATTGCTTCGCTGGATCAAGCCCTCAAGGGCGTTGCAGTTGCCTACTACCTTCTCCACGCACTTTTAGTTAAGGGCGACTTTGAGCAGCTAGAGCGCAAGATGGCCAAAGACTTTGGCGCTGCCGCAAAGCGCAACAGCGTTGGCAAGATCATCTACCTCGGCGGCATCATTACCCCGGGTCAAGAAGCATCCCCTCACCTTCAGGCCAGAGTCGACACCGGCCGCATTCTTGCCGAATCTGGCGTGCCAACCTTTGAGCTTCGCGCCGGTGTGGTGATTGGTTCAGGATCTGCCTCGTTTGAAATGTTGCGTTACCTGACCGAGCGCCTTCCAATCATGACCACACCAAAGTGGGTGAAGAACCGGATTCAACCAATAGCTGTTAGAGATGTCTTGCGCTACCTGACCGGCTGTGCTGGTTTGCAAACCAGCGCTGCCGGAGTCTATGAAATCGCAGGACCCGAGGTCTTTACCTATGCCGAAATGATGCAGGCATATGCCAAGGTTGCGGGGCTTAGAAAGCGAATTATCATTCCACTACCCGTGCTAACCCCCAGGCTCTCGAGCGGCTGGGTTGGGTTGGTAACTCCGGTGCCAGTGACACTTGCTCGGCGCTTGGTTGACAGCCTGAAGAACGAGGTGGTTGCTACCGACCACCGAATTCGAGACCTTATTCCAGACCCCGAGGGTGGGCTAACTAATTTTGAACGAGCGGTTGGCCTGGCCCTTGTAAAAATCAAGGAAGCTCGAGTGGAGACTAGGTGGTCGGACGCCTCATCCCCTGGCACCCCATCGGAACCGCTGCCAACCGATCCCGACTGGGCTGGTGGTTCGCTTTATAAAGACGTACGAATTGCCCACACCCAAGATCGCATCTCCGAGGTTTGGAAGCGGGTTGAGGCAATTGGAGGAGACAACGGCTACTCAACAGCAAGCTGGGCTTGGGAGTTGCGCGGCATCATGGACCGGATGGTTGGAGGCGTTGGATTACGTCGTGGTCGACGTGACCCAAACCATCTTGCGGTTGGTGACGCATTGGATTTTTGGAGAGTCGAAGAAGTCATCCCCGAGAAACTCTTGAGGTTACGAGCCGAGATGAAGCTGCCGGGGTTGGCTTGGTTGGAGTTTGGTCTTGATGTGGACCAGGAAACCGGTGGCTCCACCTTGACCCAGGTGGCAATCTTTGCTCCGCGCGGGCTATTTGGCCAGCTCTACTGGTGGGCAGTTTGGCCGATGCACGGCTTAGTTTTCCCTTCGATGGCAAAATCACTTGCGGGTTCAAATAAAGTAACCAAACGCGCCTAAAAGTTAGTTGGTAGCAAATGGCAAATGTTCGTTGGGCAATGGTCGGCACGGGCCTAATGGCAGATCTGATTTTGCGAGATTTTCCGCTCAGTGAAAAAACCACGCTTTCGGCTCTGGTCTCCAGAGACACCGAGCGAGCCGGGGCCAAGTTGGCTGAGGTCGGCATCACTGCCCGCGCCCTGACCTTCGAGCAGGCCATCGCCGATCCTGAGATTGACCTTATATACATCGCATCTCCCCACTCGGAGCACTTCTGGATGGCCAAGGCGGCTCTCGATGCCGAGAAGCACATCCTGGTCGAAAAGTCATTTATGAACGATGCCTCCGAAGCCGAGGCGATTTACTCGCTGGCAAGGCAAAAAGGTCTGTTTTCAATGGAGGCGATGTGGACCAAGTTCATGCCGCTACACACTGAGCTAATTGAGATTGTGAAATCAGGTCGCATCGGTCAGCTGCGACTGATCGAGGCGAACTTTGGTTTCTTGAGAACTTTTGATGAGAGCCACAGGCTGTTTAACAAGGACCTCGGTGGCGGCTCGACCCTCGATCAGGGCGTCTACACCACCACCCTCAACCGCTGGTTTGCGGATAGCCCAATCAAGCAGCAGTCGACCAGTGGTTATAACTATGCCAATGGCGTTGATGCCCTGGCCATGACAAGTTTTGAATTTGAAAATGGTGTTGTGGGTCGCGGAAACTCGTCACTTGGCACCGCGCTTGGTTTGGCTGCCCGACTGGTCGGTGAACTTGGGATCATCGAGATTCACGAGGCTTTTTGGAATTCAACCGATGCGACCATCAAGACCTATCAGCCAAACAGTGATGTTGCCCACATCGAGCAGTTCACCAGAGCTCGCAAGGGCGCGGGTTATGTTCACATGATTGAAGCGGTTAGCAACTCAGTGCTTGCCGGCGAGTTGGAGAATAGTCAGCACACCCACGCATTTTCTCTCGAGGTCATGCGCTCGCTGGATAAAACCCGAGCCGATTTGAACTAACTATTGAGACTGGCACCGCACTGATAAAAGCGATAGACCAAATTGTCCATCGCTAGGCGATGACTGGCATTGGCTCGGTCGGCAAGGTTGTAGACCGTGAAGATCAACTCGGTCCCGTCTTTTGCAATCAAGAATCCGGCCAGCGAATACCCGGTTAGGATGTAGCCGGTCTTGGCAATAACTTTGCCCTTTGAATCTAGCTTGCTGCCAGTGGCAAAGCGAGAGCGCAGTGAACCGCTCTCACCTGAAATTGGCAGTCCTGCCTCTAGATATTCGTACTCCCCGACGCCTTGATTCACTAGAACCAACAGGTCGTTGATAAACGCGGCCGGCACTTGGTTTAATTTTGAAAGCCCGGATGCATCGACGATGGTGATCTTGGAGGTGTCTAGGCCTCTGGCCTTCAAAACCTTTTTGTAAAGCGGAGTAAGCGATGCCATGCTGCCGTCGAGACCGTATTTGATGGAAGCTAGCCTTCCAAGTGCTTCGGCGATTGAGTTGTCCGATACCCGGAGCATGTTTGCAATTAATTCACTGACCGGTCTTGATTGCACGCTGGCAATCGCAACCGAATCACTTGGGGCTTTGGCCGAAGTTGCCTTCACACCTGCCGCCAAGCCCTGTTTGTTAAGCGATGCTACAAACAGATCCCCTGCCTGCTTCACAGGAGCTGAGGTGCGCTGGGCGAGCCAATAATTCGGGTTTTTAGTGCTGGTGATTCTCGCCGCATCAATCTGAAGTGCGGAAACCGGAGCCATGTAGCCGGAGGAAAGCCCCAGCTTGCTCCAGGTCGGATGCCACTCCTTGTCACCGCCAAATAACGAACTGTCCACCGAGACCGCCGAGATTGAAACCGAACTGGCTTTAGCCCACGCTGCAATCTGCTTGGTCAGCGAGTCAAGCTTTGGGGCTTTTGCATAGTAAGAGGTGATGTTGCCCGGCATGCGGGACAGCGTGATATCCCCAGCACCAACCAGGTAAACCCGGCTTGGATCTTTCGGGCTAACCACCACGCTGGTTGTGATTCGGTAATCAGGCCCCAAGACATCGAGTGCGACGGCAGCGGTCAACACCTTCATTACCGATGCGGTTCTGGCTGGTTGCTGCTCGTCTTTTGAGAACAGCGTCTCACCGGTTACGGCATTGAGCACCTCGACGTGCAGTTGCTTGATGCTGCTTGAGGTGAGCTGCTTCTCCACCGTGCAGCTAGCGTGAGCAGGGGTGGGAAACAATGCCGTGATTGCCAAGGCAATTGCTAAAAGCAGGGATTTGGATCGAATTTGCATGCTTGGGCAAAACTAACAGCTAGCGCCAAATACCCGCCTCTGGCTCGCCAAAGTAGGGTAACCTAATAGAAATTTCCGCCCATTGTTGCGCGTGTAGCCTGAGCAGTTTCCAATCCCACTTCTAAAGGAATTTCATGTCAGACAAAGCAAATATTGGTGTCGTAGGTCTTGCCGTTATGGGTTCGAACCTGGCCCGAAACCTGGCCTCGCGCGAGGGCAACAGAGTTGCAATCTACAACCGCTCAGTTGAGCGCACCACCTTGCTGGTGAACGAACACCCTGAGGCAAACTTCATCCCGAGCGAGAACATCGACGCTTTCGTCGCCTCGCTGGCCAAGCCAAGAACCGCAATCATCATGGTTCAGGCCGGAGCTGGAACCGACGCCGTAATCAACCAGCTTGCCGAGCGCTTTGAGCCGGGCGACATCATCGTTGACGGCGGTAACGCACTATTCACCGACACCCTTCGTCG
>JBEGRX010000017.1:0-13462 GCA_041180205.1 Actinomycetota bacterium
AGACCGGAACCACCGACAGCCGCATTCACACCTGGATGACTGGGTTCTCCTCAAAGGTCGCCACCGCAACCTGGGTTGGAAATGTATCGGGCCTGACCTCGCAATCTGGCAAGAGCGTCAACGGGCGAGCCGTTCCTGTTATCAGGCATGCGATCTGGAAATCCATCATGACCGAGGTAAACCAGCGCTACGTTGGCGAAGCCTTCCCACAAGCTCTACCGCAATACATCGCTCCAACCATGATTACGATTCCTAACACCACGGGTATTGACCTAGAGTCGGCAAAGTTGACCATTACTGGAGCCGAACTAAACATTGCGGTGCAAAAGCGCGAGGTTCAGTCAACGGCTCCAGCCGGCACCGTTGCCTACACGATTCCAGCGGCTGGCCAGACCCTAGAACGCGGTTCGATAGTGAAGATCTTCATTTCTTCCGGTGGCAAGCTGTTGGTTCCAACCGTGCGCGGCCTAGACCTAAATCAAGCCAAGGCAAACCTAGAGGCGATGGGCTTCACGGTTTCACTGCCGCAATCCAGCCAAAGTCAGCTCAAGCAGTGTGATGCCAGCTTGGCAAATGGCCTGGCTCACAGCACGCTCCCTGCTGCTGGCAGCGAGATCAGTGCGAACAGCGCCATAGTGTTGATACCAAATCAATGTGGCTAGCAACTAACGCGGGGCCGTTTGAACTCAAAGAGGTAGCGCTCTCGATTGGGCTGGATACGCCCATTAGAGTGCTGCACGTCTCCGACCTGCACTTCGCTCCCGGTCAAAAGGCCAAGGCTCGATTTCTGAATGAGCTTGCCGAGTTAGAACCGGATCTGGTAATCAACACCGGCGATAACCTCGGTCATAAAGACGCCATCAACCCCTGCATCAGCGCACTGGCACCACTGATGAGTTTTCCAGGTGTCTTTGTCAACGGCTCAAATGATTACCGGGCCCCGAAGTTTAGAAACCCACTTCGTTATTTCCAGGGGCCGTCTGAGGTTAGAAAAGAAGTTGATCTCGACACCAAGCGTTTCACATCCGAACTTGTTGGAGCGGGCTGGGTTGATCTCAACAATCACGGCGCGGAGCTGATGGTCGCTGATTTGAAACTGGGCTTTCTAGGTCTTGATGACCCACACGAGAACCTGGATGACCTCTCAAGCCTTGCCGCTCAAAAGCACCAATTGACCAATGTCGACTTGCTAATCGGAGTCGCTCACGCACCCTATTTGCGGGTCATTGAAGAATTCACCAAGCAGGATGCCAGCCTGATATTCGCCGGTCACACCCACGGTGGTCAGATTTGCCTGCCGGGCAGAAAAGCCCTGGTGACAAACTGCGACTTGCCTACCGAATATGCGCAGGGAGTCAGCGGCTGGGAGTTTGCGGGCAAGCAGTCGCTGCTGCACGTTTCGGGCGGCCTTGGCTGCTCGATCTTTGCTCCGATTAGGCTCTTTTGTCCACCGAGTGCAACGCTTCTAACTATTAGTTAGCCAAGCTCCGCGGCAACCAACTCAGCAATCTCATAGGTGTTTAGCGCGGCACCCTTCCGAAGGTTGTCGCCAACAGCGAATAGATCGATGGTGTTTGGGAAGTCCTGCGCCTGGCGAATACGTCCCACGAATGTTGGGTCCTGACCAACAACGTGAGCGGGTGTTGGGTAAACACCATTGGCTGGGTCATCCATCACCACAACGGTTGGCTGCTTCTCGAGTTCAGCACGCACCTCATCGGCAGTCACCGGGTTAGCGAAGGTAGCGTGAACTGCCAGTGAGTGAGCAACCTGAACCGGAACGCGCACGCAGGTGGCGGCAACCTTAAGGTCTTTGATGCCCAAAATCTTGCGCGACTCGTTGCGAACCTTTAGCTCCTCAGAGGAGTGTCCGTCATCCTTGAGCGAGCCAGCCATTGGGATTACGTTGAGTGCGATTGGGACTGGCCAGATGGAATCGGCAAGAGCTGCGCCATTGCCATCAAGGGTCTCGGTCACGTTGTCAGAGGACAGACCGGCTTCCGGGTTCTTAGCAACTGCCTGCATCTCCTGCTGCAGACGCTCGATGCCCGGGGCGCCGGCACCGGATACCGCCTGGTATGAGGAGACGACCAATTCGGTGAGCGTCCACTTGCGGTGCAGTGCGCCAAGCGCTGCCATCATGGTCAAGGTGGTGCAGTTTGGGTTTGAGATGATGCCCAGCGGGCGAGACTTCGCGGCGTGTGGGTTTACCTCAGGAACCACCAGTGGCACCTCAGGGTTCATGCGGAAGGCTGCGGAGTTATCAACGGCAACCACACCCTTAGCTGCAGCAATCGGAGCCCAGATCTCGCTTACCTCGTCTGGGACGTCAAACATTGCGATGTCGATGCCGTCAAAGGCCTCTTCGCTCAGTGCCACCACGGTGTGAGGGGTGCCGTGAACCATAATCTGCTTGCCAGCCGAACGTGGAGAGGCGATCAGGCGAATCTCGCCCCAGATGTTCTCCCTCGAGTTGATGATGTCAATCATCACGGTGCCAACGGCTCCGGTTGCTCCTACTAGCGCGAGATTTGGCTTTGACATTTATTACCTTCCGGTTCCGGCGTAAACCACTGCGGTGTCAGCGGAATCAAGTTCGAATGCGGTGTGAACGATGCGAGTTGCCTCTTTGAGCTGATCGGCACGAGTCACCACCGAGATGCGGATCTCCGAGGTGGAGATCATCTCGATGTTGATTCCGGCACGAGCCAATGCGCCAAAGAACTTGGCGGATACGCCCGAGGAGGTCTTCATACCCGCTCCAACGATGGAGAGCTTGCCAACCTCATCGTCGTAAGAGATCGACTGGAAGCCAACCTCGGCCTGCTTAGCCTTGAGTGCCTCAACCACCTTTGGGCGGTCAACGTGCAGCAGGGTGAAGGAGATGTCGCTTAGGTGGTTCTCTGCGGTTGAGACGTTTTGCACGATCATGTCGATGTTGGCGCCAGCTTCGGCAACTACCTGGAAAACCTCAGCTGCCTTGCCTGGGCGGTCCGGCAATCCCACCACGGTGATCTTGGACTGGGTGTCATCGGCTGCAACACCTGAAACGATTGGCTCTTCCATTTCATCTCCTGGTTGATTGGTGTAGACGAGAGTGCCTGGGTCAAGGCTAAAGGTTGAACGAACCCGAAGTGGCACCGAGTGACGGCGCGCAAATTCCACGGCTCGGATGTAAAGAATCTTGGCTCCCGAGCTCGATAGCTCCAGCATCGAATCGATGTCGATCTGGAAGAGCTTGTGAGCCCTTGGAACCACGCGTGGGTCAGCGGTGTAAACGCCATCAACATCAGAGTAAATCTCACAAACATCTGCCTTCAGGGCAGCTGCCAGCGCAACGGCGGTGGTGTCAGAACCACCGCGTCCCAAGGTGGTGACATCGCCGGTCTCAAAAGAAAAGCCCTGGAATCCCGCAACGATTGCTACTTCCCCAGCCTCAACCGCTTGCCTAACCCGGGTTGGCTCCAGCTTCCAAATTCTGGCGGAGCCGTGATTGGAGTCGGTTGAGATTCCAGCCTGGTAGCCGGTAAAAGACTTGGCCTTGCCGCCCATTTCTTGGATTGCCATGGCAAGAAGTGACATTGAGATGCGCTCACCAGCGGTGAGCAGCATATCCATTTCGCGACTGCCGCGGTGAGTCGATACCGAGTCGGCTAGGTCAATAAGTTCGTCTGTGGTGTCGCCCATCGCGGAAACCACAACCACGACCTGGTTGCCCTCGGATTGGGTTTTTAGCACGCGCGCAGCGACATGCTTGATCTTCTCAGCGTCAGAGACGGAAGACCCACCGAATTTTTGCACGATTAGTGCCAAGGGGCGCTCCTTGGGACAAAGGGGGGATTCTACCTCCGTGGTAGTAACGCAAGTCTAGTTGACTCGGCGCCTACCCTCAAAGGCTCTACCCAAAGTCATATCATCGGCATATTCCAGATCGCCACCGACCGGAAGACCTGAGGCGAGCTTGGTGACCGAGATTTCCATCGCTCCCAACAACCTGGTGAGGTAGGTGGCGGTGGCTTCACCCTCAAGATTTGGGTTGGTGGCAAGGATAACTTCCTTGATCGAAGGATCTGCCAAACGCTTCATCAGATCCTTGATGCGAAGCTGATCTGGACCAACTCCGGCGATTGGAGAAATAGCTCCGCCAAGCACGTGATAGCTGCCGCGGAACTCTCGGGTGCGCTCAATGGCATTGATGTCCTTGGACTCTTCAACCACACAGATGACGCTCAAATCACGCTTGGGGTCACTGCAGATTCCGCACTTTTGATTCTCAGAGACATTGCCGCAAATTTCACAAAAGCGAACCTTTTGCTTCACCTCGCGAAGCACATCGGAGAGTTTGATTACCGATTCCAGGTCAGACTCAATCAAGTGAAATGCAATGCGCTGGGCTGATTTGGGGCCGACGCCAGGTAGTCGACCCAGTTCGTCAATGAGCTCTTGAACTATGCCGTCGTACATTACTTATCTTCGTTCTTGATTGGTGTGGCACCGAGCACCTCGCGTAGGAAGAACTCCCCAGCCTGATCATCTTCCGGTGCTACCGGCTGCACAATAACCTCGGTGGCTGGCTCTTGAGCCTCAATTTCTTCCTCGGTGACAAATTCCTCGGCCGGAGTTGGCTCAATCACCGGAGCAGTGACCGGTGGTGGAGCCTGTTCGGCGACCTTGGCGCGGTATTTGACGGTGACACCGAGCTTGTCCTTGATAACAGTTCTGAGCACCTCGGATGCGCCCTGTGAGGTTTTGAAGGCATCGACATCGCGCTGGGACTGGAACAGCAGGGTTAGAACATCGCCCTCAAAGTCCAACACCTTGGTTGTGAAGGCAACCGCCCAAGCCGAGCGTGACTTTTTCGCCAAGGCATCCAAAATGTCTTGCCATCCGTTTTTGAAAGAAGCGGTAGTCAGCGGACCAGCAGCGGCTGCCGCTACCTTCTCGACTATCGGTGTCGGCTCAATCTTTGCCGCTGGTGAGGCAACCGGGACTGTTTTGGCAGGTTGTGCTGCTGCTTGAGGCTGCGCTGCAACCGGCTCAGTGACCCGCTTGATTGGAGCTTCAATGGCAGGAGCTAGCACCCTAGCGCAGAGCAGTTCTAGCTGCAGTCTTGGGTTTGAGGCTGCCGAGGTTTCGGCCAGTGCCTTTGAGGTTGCCTCGGCAGCTGAGGTCAACTGGTTTAGCCCAAAACGGTTTGCCTGAATTGTGAGTAGATCAAATTGTTCGGGACCCAAGCCTCGCAAGATAGCGCGAGCGCCGTCGCCCAAAGATGACACAAGCATCAAATCGCGGATGCGCTCAAGCAGATCCTCGAGGAAGCGCCTGGCATCTTGGCCAGACTGAATCACCTTGTCCACCGCGGCAAATGCCTTGGCTGGATCGATCTCTGCAAATGCGTCAATGACCTCGCTCATCAGCTGATCGTGAGTGAAGCCAAGCAGGTTCACCGCACGCTCATAGGCAATTTCTTTACCCTCGCTACCGGCAATCAACTGATCTAAAAGACTCAGCGCGTCTCGCACCGAACCACCCGATGCTCTAACCACCAGCGGCATCACGCCACCCTCGGCACCAAAACCTTCAGACTCCAATACCGAGGTCAAATACTCCAGCAGCTCCCCCGGTGGCACGAGTCGAAATGGGTAGTGGTGGGTGCGGGAACGAATTGTCCCGATTACCTTGTCTGGCTCGGTGGTGGCAAAGATGAACTTCACGTGGGCTGGTGGCTCTTCCACAATCTTCAGTAGCGCATTGAAGCCCTGGGTGGTGACCATGTGAGCCTCATCCAGGATGAAGATCTTGTACCGGTCACGAGCCGGGGCAAAGATGGCGCGCTCTCTGAGGTCTCTGGCATCGTCGACACCGTTGTGGCTGGCAGCGTCAATCTCAACAACATCTAACGAACCAGAGCCACCTCGCGACAGGTCAATACAGGATGGGCACTTGCCACACGGAGTATCGGTTGGACCCTCGGCACAGTTCAGACACCTGGCCAAGATTCTTGCCGAGGTGGTCTTACCGCAACCGCGAGGACCGGAGAACAAATATGCGTGGTTTACTCGGTCAGCTCGAAGTGCTGCCATTAGTGGCTCAACCACCTGGGTTTGACCAATCAGCTCAGAGAAAGATTCTGGGCGATAGCGGCGGTAAAGAGCGGTAGTCACGACCCAAGCCTAACCCCCAATTCAGACAAAGATTTGCCTTGGGATAGGTGTGTGAATAAAGCGACCCCCCGTGCACCCGCCAGAGCTCAGTTACCCTTGCTACCTCTCGGTCCTGGGGGATTAGCCAAGGTGACGCCACACGAGGAGTCGCTCTAAATTCTACGGCAGATTGTGCCCTACTACACCCGGGCTTGAATCCAGCCGGTGAGATCAGCAAGTGCTTCTTCGGCGACCAAGTCATTCAGTAGTTCGTGGAAGGCTCCCGGATATAGCTTGAGCTCCTTATCCACCGAAGCGATTGATTCGTAAAGCGCGATAGCTGCCAAGTGATCGGTCGAGGTGTCGTTGTCGCCGTGCATCACAAGCGTCGGCACCTTCCAGTCGGCAACTTTTGTCCAAACCTCATCGGAGATTTCCAGCACGGTTTTGGCAACCAGGTTCTTTGCTTTGCCCTGGAAGAACATTGGGTCACTGGCGGCAATACTAATTACCTCTGGGTCGCGACTGAGCGCTTCAAGACCCGGTCTTGGTAGCGGAATCGGAGCGTTTGGAGCGATGCGGCCCATAACTCCGCCGAGCAAGCGCTCCCAACCCTTTGAGGGTTGGTGCATCGCAGATGAACCGATGACGGCTGCTGCCACATTTGCCGAGGATCGAACCAAACTACCGGCGGTGATCAGACCACCGAGCGAGTGCCCATACAAAACGGTTGGCAGCTTGTTACCCTCCATCAAATCGCGGGCTTTGAGGTGCAGGCTCACTGCCTGCTGCAGATCAATTAGCCCGCGAACACCCTCGCTGCGCCCGTGTCCAGGAAGGTCAAAAGCATAAACATCAATACCGAGTGCATTGAGCTTTGGAATCAACTGGCTGTATTGAGTGACATATCGCTCGGAGTACTCCCCGAGGCCGTGCTGCAATAGCAGCTGAGCTTTCGGGAAGGGTGCTCGCCAGATAAATCCCACGACGCCATCGGCCAGTTTCCAGTTTTCAAATAGCTCGCTCATGCTGTCCTAACTAGTTCTGCGGGAAGCCCAGGTTGAGACCACCGTGGCTTGGGTCAAGCCAACGAGATGTAATGACCTTGGTTTGAGTAAAGAACCTAAAGCCCTCTTCGCCATGCGCTCTGGAATCACCAAATAGCGAATGCTTCCAGCCACCAAAGGAGAAATACGCCACCGGCACTGGAATCGGAACGTTGATGCCGATCATGCCAACCTCTACCTCATGCTGGAAGCGCCTCGCCGCTCCCCCGTCATTGGTGAAGATCGCTGTGCCATTGCCAAATGCCCCGGAGTTAATAAGCTCCAAGCCCTCCTGGTAACTCTGAACTCGAACCACAGCTAGCACCGGACCGAAAATCTCCTCTTGATACACCTTTGAGGAAACTGGCACTTTGTCAATCAGAGTCGGTCCCAACCAAAAACCACCAGCCGCACCATCGGCAACCACCGACCTACCATCAACCACGATCTCGGCACCGTCTTGCTCGGCGATCTCGATGTAGGAAGCAACCTTGTCGCGATGCACCTTGGTGACCAGCGGCCCCATATCGCAAGAACGTCTGCCATCGCCAACCTTGATCTGAGCCATTCGCGATGAGATCTTTGAAATCAACGCATCTGCCACCGGCTCAACCGCGACCACCACGGAGATCGCCATGCAGCGCTCACCGGCAGAACCAAACCCGGCGTTCACCGCAGAGTCAGCCACCAGGTCAAGATCGGCATCTGGCAAAACCAACATGTGGTTCTTGGCTCCTCCAAGGGCCTGAACACGCTTGCCGTGCTTGGCAGCGGTCTCGTAGATGTACTGAGCGATTGGAGTCGAGCCCACAAAAGAAATCGAGGCAACATCTGGGTGAGTCAGAAGGCCATCAACCGCCTCTTTATCGCCCTGCAAAACATTGAATACACCATCTGGTAGCCCAGCTTCTTTCCAAAGCTTTGCCAACCAGATGGCTGCCGATGGGTCTTTTTCACTTGGCTTTAGCACCACGCAGTTGCCGGCTGCAAGCGCCACCGGGAAGAACCACATCGGAACCATCGCTGGAAAGTTAAAGGGGCTGATGATTCCCACCACGCCCAAAGGCTGCTTGATCGAATAAACATCGACATTGGTGGAGGCGTTCTCGGAGTATTCGCCCTTGAGCAGCTGCGGCATGCCGCAGGCAAACTCAACGACCTCTTGGCCACGAGTGATTTCACCCATCGCATCCGAGAGCACCTTGCCGTGCTCCTCGGTGATGATCGCTGCCAACTCACCTTTGCGAGCATCGAGCAGCTCGCGGAATTTGAAAATGATTCCCTGACGCTTAGCCAAGGTGGCATCGCGCCACGCTGGAAATGCAGCCTTGGCGGCTGCGATGGTCCGATCTATCTCGACCTGGTTGGCAAAGCCAACCTGCTTGGTGACTTCACCTAGGGCTGGGTCATAGACATCGCCAAAACGTCCAGATTTTGAAAATACTTCTGCACCAGAAATCCAGTGTCCGACTTGGCTCATCTTTGAAAACCTCTCGCTTTGTAAGAACAAGCAAGTACCACTCTAGTAGCGGGCTCTGAGAAGCTTTCTAAGCGTTAGGTCCATCAGGAAACCGGTCAAACCAATGGTGAACATCGTGGCCGCGAGTTGGTCGTAGGCCAATTGATCACGAGAGTTCAAAACTACATATCCCAGGCCGGAATCCACACCGAGCATTTCTGCCGGCACCAACACAATCCACGCCACAGCAACAGCGAGGCGAATACCGGTTAGAACGCCCGGCTGAATTGCCGGAATGATTACCTTTCGAACCAGCTCCAACTTGGTAGCGCGGAATGAGCGTGCCAGCAATCGCCAGTTATTCGGTACCGCCCGCACTGCGGACGAGGTGGCAAGAGCCACCGGCCAGATGGCGGCGATGAAAATCAAGAACACCACCGGTGGCGTGCCAATACCGAAAATCACCACAGCAATTGGCATCCAGGCCAAAGGCGAGATCATGCGGATGAACTGAATTGGCAGTGACACCAGCTGTTCTATCGACCTAGAAATACCGAGCAATAACCCGAGCAGGTAGCCAAAGACCACTGCCAAGAGCAAGCCGAACAACAACCTAAACAATGAGATGCCAACATCACCCAGCAGGTTTTGCTCGGTCGCCAGTAGCACGAAAGCGTTGGCCGTGTGCAGCGGCGTCATAAAACCCAAGATTGGGTTGGTGGCCGAGAAAAATGCGGTTCCCAGCCACCAAAGACCCAGCAGTCCCAGGACTCCAAGTGCGGTTCGAAGAGCGACCATTAGGGTTTGATGATTTCTTTTCGAGTGAGTGAGGTCAGCCCAAATTTCCTGGTGCCA
This sequence comes from Actinomycetota bacterium, assembly GCA_041180205.1. Classification (GTDB taxonomy): domain Bacteria; phylum Actinomycetota; class Actinomycetes; order Actinomycetales; family Microbacteriaceae; genus Aquiluna. Next base: position 9,504 of record JBEGRX010000017.1, read on the forward strand.
CCGAGTTTGTTGATTGCACGCTCGGCAAGCCCTGATGCCACAAACTCACTGTGAGCGGTCTTTAGGTTGATCTTGTCTAGCCAAACGTTCTCATCGTCTACTCGAGTCAAGCGCAACTGCTTGATCAGTTCCGTGGTGTATGAGGCGTATGGGTATGGCTGGAAGGCAATTCGCTCCGATTTCCAGGCATCGTTTTGAATCGCGGTTGGATAGTCAGACTTGGAATAAGAGTTCAAAGCCTTATTGATGGCAGCCGGTGCTTGTGGCAGGTAGTTCTTTAGAACATCCGATGCGGTGGCGCGGTTCTTGTTCAACCAAAGCTGTGCCTGTGCAATCGAGTCCACAATCGCCTGCGCCGCAAGCGGATTGGAACGAACCAAATCACCGCGCACGACAGTTACGCAGCAGGCGTGATCTCGCCAAACATCACCGGTAAAGCGCAAGATCTTGCCGATGCCGTTGACCTCCGCCAAAGCGTTGAATGGCTCGGCCACCACGTAGCCGGCGATGGTCTTAGCAGCCAGTGCTGGTGGCATCTCGGATGGTGGTAGCACCACAAGTTTCACCGTTTTATTGGCTGCGCTTGGCTCACCAGATAGCGCAACCTTTAGGCCTTCCTTGCGAAGTAGCTGCTGCAAAATCACGTTGTGGATGGAATACCAGAACGGAACGGCGATGGTTTTGCCAGCAAGCTCAGCAACGTTGTTGATGTCCTTGGCAACGGTTAGTGCCGAGCCATCGGTGTGGTTCCAGGAGATAACTTTGACATCCTGCTTTGCCTCAAAGCGAAGCTGCAGAGCCAGTGGCATCAGCAGGTGAACCACATCAACCTGCTTGGCAGCAAATGCCTCGGCAATTGATGGCCAAGATCTGAACAGGGTTGGCTGGGCAACCTTGATCTGGTTCTTCTCGAAATACCCGTTGCCATGTGCGACCAGCAGCGGTGCTGAGTCGGTGATTGGCAAATAACCAATCTTCAAAGTGCCAAGGCGCTCGTGCCAGGCAGCGGCATTTGCCTCGGTTGGTGAGAAAAGCTCTGGACCTACCGCCGCAACAGCGGTCCCGGCGGCAACAACTTTTAGCAGTGAACGACGATCAAGCAGACCAAATTCGTTTAGACCGTATTCGGTCAGTGAGGTGTGTGAGTGAGACATGTTTTTCTTTCTTTAGATTTGGAATGTGATCTGTTGCTTTAGGTCGATGCTGTCGAATTGATCTGGGTGATATTCGATTAGCTCAGAACCGGAGGACTTGAGAACTAGGACTCTGGAGGCAATTGATACCGCCTCTTCGATGTCGTGGGTAACCAAGACCGCAGTGAGCGATAGCTCGTTTACCACCGATTTGATCCAACGCTGCAAGCTCTTTCTGGTTACAGCGTCGACCGCAGAGAATGGCTCATCCAAAAGCAACAGGTTCGGGTCAACTATCGCCGCCCGAGCAATACCAACTCGCTGCGCCTGGCCGCCGCTTAGTTCAGAAACCTTGCGGTCTGCCAAGTCACCAATACCAAAGCGCTCTAATAAAGCCGTGCTCTTCTGGCGCAGTGCTGGTTTGGATAGATTTCCGGCTTTTGCAATAGCCGCGAACTCCAAACCAAATTCCACGTTCTCTTGAACGCTGAGCCATGGCAAAAGCACGGAGTCCTGGAAGGCAATGGCGGTGTCGATCTTGCCCGAACCCTGAATCTCGATATCACCACTGGTGGGTTCAATCAAACCGGCCAGCACCTGAAGCAGTGTTGACTTTCCAGCTCCAGAGGAACCAACCAGTGCCACCAACTCACCAGGGGCAATCTCGAAACTGAGATCCGAAAGGATCTGATTGCCTCCGCGGGTAACGCTTAGGCCCGAGACTTTAGCTGCGAAATTTCCCATCGCAAACTCCCCTCGGTTGGTGCCTGAACTGACAAGAACAGTGACTCTCGAACCCGGCGCGAGGTTGGGTTTGCCACAAAGTAACCGCGACCTCCAACACTCGCTAACTCAACTCGGCTCACGGCTTGCGCCAGCAGCGCAGCTGCCAAGCGAACCTCTAAGTAAGGCAGTGGGTCTTGACGAGCTGGCAGGTCATCGAAGTCCTGCTGACGCTCAAGTAGCTCGCTCCAGGTAGACGTCAACTCATCGAACTGAGCTTGAAGTGAGGCAAGCTCCTCAACAAAGGGAGCGGCGCTTGGAGCTGCGGTTGCTGCCTCAAGCGATGCCTGGGTTAGGCCAAGGCAGAATGCGCTCTGCAGCAACAAGAACCTTGGACGCATTCTGGAGAAGAACTCGTCCACCGAAGTGTCAAATGCATAATTTGCAGAGAGCTCCAGACCTTCAAAGCGAACCGTTCCAGACGCGGTGGCATTCAGTGCAAGCAGGCCTTCGGCCGGCTTAACGCTGACCCCCGCAAAGGAAAGCTCGGCGGCGAATAGCTTGCGCTCACCGGTCTCTGGTTCACGAGCGGCAAAGATCACCAAAGTGTCTGGGTAGAGGTTTGATGCCCACGGGATTAGGCCATCGATTAGGTACTTATCGCCAACCTGCTGAAAGGTAATCGGTAGCAGCTCTTTGCCCGAACGATCAGCCAGCGCGGTAGCCAAGGCGGTAGAGCCAATTCTTGAACCCTGCAGGAGCTCAGGCAAGCGGTTTTCGCGAAGCCACTGAGTTCCGAAGCGATCGACATATTCACTAGTCATGCGATGAGACCAGGTTACAAAAGCAGACGACAGGCACTTCGAAGACAAGTCGCGAATTAGTGCTCCGCTTTGTGCAATCGGAGATGCGCTTTGCGATAGGCCGGCATCGATAAAACCAGCAGCTACCAGCTGCTGCAAAAAGTCTCTGAGATTCTCTGGCTTGGTGTCGGTCTCAAGCGAGTCCGGTACCAAGTCCAGGGCGCTGGTTACGGTTGACATCACTACCCCAGCTGGTGCAGGCGAGAAATTGGGGTGTCAACGATCTCGCGGGCACGAATAACTGCCTCTTCGCTCTCGCCGTCATAGAAGCACAGGCACTTCACCATGTCTTCGCGAACATAGGTGCGCAAGAACTTCACATCATCAATGCCTGCGTAAAGCGGAGACTTCTCCTTCTTGCGAGCCAGGTAGCGGTCCATGGTTAGACCCTCTGGGAAGTCCCACTCCACCAAGTACTGTCCCTTTGGCTTTAGTCGCTTGATATCCTCGAGCTCAGCTCCCACAAGACGGACCTGCGCCAGGTCAGAAACCTGAAGACCAGCTGCCACCAAGAGCGAGCGAAGAGCTTCGATCTCGTTTGCCTCCAGCACTGCAAAAACCTGCTTGCCATCTTTGGTCACCTGGGACTCAATCAACTCAGCATCGCCACCGAGCGCATCGGCAACCGTGCCCAAAAAGGCGTTCACTTCTTGGTTTGAATTGATAAGTTCTGCGACAAATAGCATTTGAGCTCCTTGGTTGATGATGGAAAAAGATTTCCACCGTTTTCCCAAGGCATCAAATTTGTTGCGAATAGTTACTTTTGTTACACATGGGTTTGGTGAAACATCAATCAGGTTTGTAACTTTCTCTCATGAGTCTTACTCCCGAGCAATTCAAAGAGTTCTTCAGACACCACGCAGCCGGTGTCTCACTGGTAACCGTGTTTGACGAAAATCGCCATCCCTATGGTTTTACCGCATCCTCTTTGGCATCACTTAGCGCAGAACCAGCCCATGCCACGGTAAACCTGGCGGCCAACACCAGCACCTCGAAGATCATCAAAATCGGCTCCAAGGTCTCGGTTCACACCCTGGCAAAAGATCACCTAGCCCTCGCTAAAGAATTAGCCGGACCACGCGAAGAACGTTTCACGTCCGAAGGCTGGAACCTTGAGCTTGCAGCACCAGAGAACCGAAATGCTTCCGCAATCCTCAGGGCAGAAGTCGCCGAGATTCACTCGGTCGCCGGCAGTTTGATTATTGTGCTCAGGGCCACCGAATCCGAGACCTTTACCTTC
>JBEGRX010000018.1:0-13198 GCA_041180205.1 Actinomycetota bacterium
TGATCGCGGGGGAGAAGGATATGATCGCTCCGCTTGCCAATCAGGTAAAACTGCAGTCCATGATCCCCGGTGCCAAGCTCGAGATAATGGCCGGGGTCGGGCACTTAACACACTACGAATCAGCTGCCGAAGTTGCCCTGGCGATTAGGCGCTTTGCGGGTGAACTTTGAAGCAGCTTGCTTTTGATGGCCGTTTCATAAAACCCAGTCATCCAGATGGTATTTCGCGGTTTAGCCTGGGTTTGATAGCTGAACTTGCCAAGTTGACCAAGCTCAAGGTCGTGGTGTGTGACCCCAGCGTTGCCGAAAAGCTTCCAGCAAACACCGAGATCATCTGGGCGGGAAAACCAACTTCAGCTTTGGAATTCCTGACGGCGTTGAAATTGAATTCCCAGGGCATCGATGTGCTGTTTAGCCCAATGCAAACCACATCGGGGTTTGGCCGAAAGTTCAAGCTGGTGCTCACACTGCATGATTTGATCTACTATCGCCACCGCACCCCACCAAAGGAGTTCAATCCAGTAGTGCGGCTGATCTGGTGGTTGTATCACCTTAGCTTCATCCCGCAGCGAATGGTGCTCAATGGCGCCGACTCGGTGGTGACGGTGTCCGAGACCACCAAGAAGCAAATGATGAAGCATCGCCTAACCAACCGACCCATTGATGTCGTCTACAACGCTGCGGATCGTCCCAAATCAGTCCCACAGCTCGACAACTCAAACTCCAGGCACCTGGTCTACATGGGCAGCTTCATAGGCTATAAAAACGTTGAGGCCCTGATTCGGGCAATGGTGCATCTTCCGCTGCACACCTTGGTTTGCCTGTCCCGAATTTCAGATCAGCGAAAAATTGAACTGACCGCGCTGGCAAATCAAATCGGGGCTAACGTGCAGTTTGAGAACGGCGTTTCCGAGCATGAATACCACCAGTGGCTGCTTCGCGCCCAAGCGCTGGTGACCGCATCTAGCGATGAGGGTTTTGGCATTCCGGTAATCGAAGCCATGGAGCGCGGAATTCCTGCCGTGGTATCAAACCTGGAGATCTTCCACGAAGTCGGCGGCGATGCCGCGAGGTTTTTTGATCCTGCAGACCCCAAGACCTTTGCGCGACAGATAGAGGCTTTGGGGGAGAGTAGGACTTGGCTTGAAGTTTCAGCCGCATCTAAAATCCAGGCTTCCAAATTCTCCTGGGAGGCTTCTGCTCAAAAGCTGTTCGAGCTACTGAATCGAGTTTGAACCAAGCGGCTCTGGCCGCCAGGCCTCGAGTTGCCAGTTTTCAACGTGGTGCAGGATGTGCAGAGAGGCATTCTGCAATCGCTCTCCTGATGGAGGAATCTGCCCAGCGGTAACCTCGCCGAGTACGAATCTAATCAGCGCGCCGTGAGACACAGCAAGCACTTTTGAGCCCGCGTAGTTTTTCTCGATGTGGCGCAGTAGCTCCCTGGCTCGTTGCGCGACACTGGATTTAGATTCGGCACCTGGAATGTCATCCAGCTTGGCAAACTTTTCGCCCCACTCGGCATAAGTCAGCCCCTCACCAATACCAAAGGCGCGCTCCAGTAGCAGCGGCTCGATCTGAATCTCATCGATACCGATTTGCTGGGCAACGATCTCGGCACTTTGGCGGGCTCTGCCCAGTGGCGAACACAGCACCACATCCCAACCGTGATTCAGGTGCTTGGCCGCCTGTTGGATTTGGGCAATTCCGACCTGGTTCATTGCAATGTCTGCCGTTCCCTGCAGCCTGAGATCGATATTCCAGTCGGTTTGGCCATGACGCAAAAGTCCGAGCGTGCTATTGGTCATTAAGAATTGCTCCAAGCAGATCAGTTGTTGAGGCGGAGAGTTTCACGTTGGCGATGAGGTCCGCTTTGGTGTCCCCCTGATTCACAATCACAATGGGGATTCCCCGCTTTTGGGCTCGTTTTACCAGCCGCAATCCGGAATTCACGGTGAGCGAGGTGCCAGCAACCAGCAGCCCTTCGGCCTGCCCGACTAATTGCTCGGCAGCCTCAACCCGCGTAAGAGGAACTTGTTCGCCAAAGAACACAACGTCGGGTTTGTAATGAGCTCCACAGGAGCCGCATTCGGGTACTCGAAAGTTTTTCCCAACTTCGACCTCGGCATCGCCATCTGGCGTGAACTCGACATCTTGAAAACGATTTACCTCGGGGTTGAGTTTCGCGATGCGCGCATCAAGCTCCGGCCGAGAAAGGATATCGCCGCAGCCGGTACAGAGCACTCGATCGAGCCGGCCGTGTAGTTCTAGCACATTCTTAGAACCGGCTTTTTGGTGCAGGCCGTCAACGTTTTGGGTAATTATTGAAAAAACTCTTCCCGATGCCTCCGCAGCTGCCAGGGCTTGGTGTCCGGCGTTCGGAAGGGCACGCTCCACCCTGCTCCAACCGACGTAAGATCTCGCCCAGTAGCGCGCCTGGTTTTGCTTAGATCCCATGAAATCGTCAAAGGTCAGTGGGTGCCTTGGCACTCGACCTGCGCCTCGATAGTCCGGAATGCCGCTGTCGGTGGAAATTCCCGCACCGGTGAGAGTCAGAATTTGCCTGCCTGCTAAAAGATTCCGAGCATGCTCAAGGCCATATTCCATGGCAGAAGAGATTGAATCGGAGGGCATTTGATAAGTCTAGGGTCGAAGGTTCTAACAAAATTTAGAAACCGATAAACCGAGCAAAAACATTGTGTCCGAAAGGGGACTTGAACCCCTACCTCCTATCGGAGACTAGCACCTCAAGCTAGCGCGTCTGCCATTCCGCCACCCGGACAATGCACCCAGCCGAGGCCGAGCAAGCCAATAATCTAGCATGAAGTTGCCTAGCAATCCATCGCAGGGTTCTTGGATAATCGCTAATTCAACGCTAGCGTTGGAAACATGCATGAAGAACCAGCACTGGCACTTAGGCAACTAATCGCAGCATTGGAGCGTCACCTGGACACCTGTGCGAGCAAGAGACCTGGTTCAGATCAAGAGATTCAAGAGGCCTACGATCAAGTGGCCCAGAGCTTTGAAAAGTACGAAGACGTTTTGGAATCTGTCTACGGGGAGTATCTTCCAATCGTTGCTGAGGATGAATGAACCTACTTGAAGCCCTGCTACTAGGGATCATTCAGGGTCTAACTGAGTTCTTGCCGATCTCCTCAAGCGCCCATGTGCAGATAGCGCAGGAGTTGATGGGGCTGAGCGAATTGACAAAACCGCAACTGACGGCATTCATCGCCACCATCCAAATCGGCACGGAGCTTGCGGTCGTGGTCTACTTTTTCCGAACCATCATTGAAATTCTCAGAGCATTCTTCGCCGAGGGACTGCGGCCTTTTTCAAAGCAATCCAGTCAGTCCAAACTCGGTTGGCTAATCATCATGGGCACTTTGCCAATCGTGGCACTGGGGCTGATATTTCAGGACTTTATCGAAAACCAATTGCGGCAGCTTTGGGTTATTGCCGTGATGCTGATCGGCTTTGGAATCTTGCTCGGAATTGCCGATAGATACGCTCCCAAACGAAAAACCATTGAAGAACTTAATTTGAAATCCGGTCTGGTTTTTGGATTAGGACAGGCACTCGCACTTATTCCAGGAGTTTCCAGATCTGGAGGCAGCATCACGGTTGGATTGATGATGGGCTTCACACGTGAGGCAGCGGCCCGCTACAGCTTTCTCTTGGCGATTCCGGCTGTCTTGGCAGCTGGTGGTTATCAGTTTCTCAAGAGCTACCAGGACCTGCCGCTAGATCTACTTTGGGCAACTGTCGCAGCCACCATTGTCAGCTTCTTGGTTGGCTACTCGGTTATCGCCTGGCTGTTGAAATACCTAAGTCGAGGCTCGTTTATGCCCTTCGTAATTTGGCGCGTCGGAGTCGGAACTCTTCTTCTTGCTGGGCTGGGTCTCGGACTGATTTAGCCTTCGCCAGCTCCGTCTTTACGCTCATTTAGGTAACGTTCGAATTCTCTGGCCAGTGCATCGCCGGAAGCCTGCTCGCTCTCCAACTGGTCTCGATTTGCCTCCAGCTGAGAAACGTAATTGGCCATCTCCTCGTCGCCTTCGGCAACATCGTCAATCGAGCGCTCCCACTCAAATGCCAGATCCGCCAAGTCCGAAGTGTCAAAGCTAACGCCGGTGAGTGCCGTGAGCTCAGCCAAGAAGCCAAGGGCTGCTTTGGGGTTATTGGTGTTGTGCACGTAGTGCGGTACTGAACCCCACAGCGATAGCACCGGAATGCCTTCGGCTTCGAAGGCTTGGGCAAGTACCGACAGGATTCCCACGGGACCTTCGTAGCGCGACGGCTCCAAATCAAAGCGAGCCCGAAACGCTTCATTTTGGCTGGATTTGAAGATTGGCATCGGGCGAGTGTGGGGGACATCGGCCAGCATTGAGCCGAGCATGATTACTGAATCAATCTCGCGGTCCTGAACCATTTCCAAAATCTCCGCCGCAAAGCTCAGCCACCGGCGAGAAGGCTCGCTGCCAATAAGTAAGTAAAGTCTCTCGAGCGCTGGGTTTAGATCGATGTGTTCGCGATCGGCCTGCATAAACTCGGCCCCCGGCCAAGAAATGGTGCGATTACCGGCTTCATCCACCTCGACCATCGGCCTTGAAAACTGGAAGTCGTAATAGTCCTCGGGGTCGACCGCCTCGAGAGTTTGAGCTGAGATTTGCTGAGCAATTGCCTTTAGAGCGCCAGAAGCACCCTCGGTAGCATCATTCCAACCCTCGAAGGCAATCAGTAACACTCGACCAGTTAGCAAGCCGCTCCTTTTTTGATAATTACAAACTCTAATTCAGAGCCCAACTAGACTTTAGGCCAATGTCCACATTGACCTTCCCCAAAGCCGTGCTGTGGGATATGGACGGCACGCTAGTTGATTCAGAACCCTATTGGTTACTGAGCGAATCCGCGCTGGCTGAGGATTATGGCAAGGTTTGGACCCAGGAGCACGGTCACGAGCTAATCGGTAAGTCGCTATACGACTCCTCGGCAATCCTCAAGGATCGCTTAGATATCAAAGACCTCACCCCGCAGGAGATAATCGACCGGCTAACCGACTCAGTGATTGCCAAATTGCAGCACTCATTGCCGTGGCGCCCAGGAGCTCTTGAGTTGCTAATGGAGCTAAAGCAGGCCGGTATTAGAACTGCGCTGGTGACAATGTCAATGCGACGCATGGCGCTTGCGGTGGTTGAGGCTATACCGTTTCAGGCCTTTGATGTCGTAGTCGCTGGTGACGATGTAACTTACGGTAAACCGCACCCTGAGCCCTACCAGAAGGCCGCTGAGCTTTTAGGCTTCCAAGCTCAAGACTGCATTGCTATTGAGGATTCGGTGACCGGTTTGAAATCCGCCGAAGCAGCCGGCTGCCTTCCGCTGGGCATCGTGAATCTGATGCCGCTAGAGGAAACAGGAACCCGCGTAATTCGCCACAGCTTGACCGATATAAACCTAGAGGCACTGCGAGGTCTGAAGTGAGTGTTTTTCAAGCGGGAGACCGCGTCCAACTGACCGGCCCAAAGGGTCGACTCAATACCATCACCCTGGTTGAGGGTGCGCGCTTTGGCACCCACAAGGGTGATCTGATGCACGATGACATCATCGGGTTGCCCGACGGCTCGGTGGTCAGCAATCAAAGCGGAGTCGAGTACTTGGCTCTGAAGCCTCTGTTGACAGATTACGTGCTCTCGATGCCACGCGGTGCTGCGATTGTCTACCCGAAGGATGCCGGCCAGATCATCGTTGAGGGCGATATCTTCCCGGGTGCAACGGTGATTGAAGCTGGCGTCGGTTCTGGAGCGCTCTCCAGCTACCTACTGCGCTCAATTGGCCAAGAAGGCAAGCTCTATTCCTTTGAACGCCGCGATGAGTTTGCCCAGATTGCACAGGCGAATGTCAAAAATCACCTCGGAGGCGCGCCCAAAAACTGGATCGTGACCATCGGTGACCTGCAGGAGAAGTTGCTTGAGGTAATTGCCCCGCACACCGCGGATCGAGCCGTGCTTGATATGTTGGCGCCTTGGGAATGCATCGGTGAGGTGGCGTCGGCTTTGAAGCCAGGTGGACTACTAATTTGCTACGTCGCAACCGTGACTCAGCTCTCGAGAACCATCGAGGCCATTAAGGACCAGGGTGAATTCACGTCCCCGGTTGCTTGGGAGTCGATTGTTCGCGGTTGGCACGTCGAAGGCCTTGCGGTCAGGCCGGATCACCGAATGATCGGGCACACTGGTTTCCTACTATCGGCGCGCAGACTTGCTCCGGGCACGGTGCTTCCGCAGTTCAAGGCTAAGCGTGCCTCAAAGACCGAATACACCGACGAAGATTTCGAGATTTGGCTTCCAGATGCCATCGGGCAGAGACCGATCAGTGAGAAAAAACTGAGAAAAACGGTCCGCAAGGTGACCAACGAGGCCAACCTACGGGACAATTAGAGTTGCCGAAAGAAAGAATCCAATTGCGTAAAATCACTCCGCTTGCCCTCATTCCCATTCTGCTGCTGGCTGGCTGCTCCGCAGCTCCTGCAGCAGAGCCAGGCTCTTACGCCGCAATGAGCGCCGGCAGCGAAGCGGCCTGCGAGACCTACCAAGGTGGCGATGCGGTTGACCAGATTGACGTCGAGGGGGCATTTGGCGAGGAGCCGACCGCAACCTTCCCAACCCCAATAACCGGCACTGGAATTGAGACCAAAGTAATCAGCGCCGGAACCGGCGGAAAGATCGTCGGCAATCAGCGTGTTGCACTGCACTTTACTGGCTACAACGGCACCACCGGAGAGCAGTTCCAGGGCAGTGAATTTGGCACCGAAAACTACATCATCCAGGACCTTTTGGTTGGCAGCTTGCCAAACTTCTGCAACGCACTGACCGGTGTTGAGGTTGGATCGCGCGTCGCAGTGCTGCTGGATGCTGAAAACGCACACCAGAGCCAGGGTGTCGAGAGCCTAGGTATTGGTGCAAATGATGCAATTATCTTTATTTTCGACGTTGTCGACGCTTACCTGCAGCGCGCTAGCGGTGAGGCAAAATCCCCAGAAGCTGGCCTTCCAACCGTGATTTTGGCCCCTAATGGCCAGCCTGGCATCCAGATTCCAGTCGGCGATGCTCCAAGCGAATTCAAGCGCAGCGTTCTAATTGAAGGTGCCGGAGAAGAGATCGCCATCGGCGACACCGTGGTGGTTCACTACTCGGGTTGGACTTGGGAGGGTGAGCAGTTCGACAGCTCATGGGAAACCTTGGCACCGGCTTCATTCCAGGTTTCAGCCGAAAGCGTGATTCAAGGCTTTGTTCAGTCGCTCGAGGGAGTCAAGGTTGGCTCTCAGGTGGTAGCGGTGATTCCCCCAGAATTGGGATACGGTGACCAGGCTCAAGGCTCGATTCCTGCCGGCTCAACCCTTATCTTTGTTATTGACGTATTGGGCAAGGAATAAAAGAAACGGGGGTTTGTGATGAAGCAATCTCCCGCAGAGCGCCTATTTACGCTCACCTGCTACTTGCTGAGCACCGAGATAAAAGGGCTCAGCAAGCAGGACATTTACCGCGCCGTGCCGGGCTATCAAGATTCTAAGAGCCAAGATGCCCTAGATCGACTTTTCGAGCGTGATAAAAAGTCTTTGAAAGAGGCTGGTATTCAGCTCGAGGTGATAAACAACCTGGGCTTCGAAGAGGGCGAAAACGCTCGCTATCGAATCGCCAAAGAGTCTTTTCAATGGCCCAAGGATCTAAAACTGGATAGCGCCAAGATGCAGCTTTTGGAGCTTGCGGCCAAGGCATGGAACAATCAGCTACTCGAAGGCAGTGCGCAGAGCGGACTGACGAAACTCAAATCCCTTGGCCTTGTTGCCAGCAACACCGACCTGACTCCCTTCGCGCCAAGGCTCTTGATTCGTCACGCTGCTTTCGCACCGCTTGCAAGGGCCATTGAAGACGGACTGCAGGTGGCATTTCGGTATCAAAAGCCAGATGGTGCTATTTCTGACCGGATAGTGTCGCCACAAACTTTGAGGCAGATTGAAGGCCAATGGGTGCTCCTGGCCGTTCATGATGGCCAAGCCAAAAACTTCCTTTTGCGCCGTATCGTGTCTGAGCTGTCGATTCTTGATGCCGAAGCAAAACGACTAAGTAGCCAAGAGCTGCAGCAGGTTGAGCAGGAACTGAATGATTTTGTTCGTGGCAATCTGGCAATCATCCAGGTGGCGTTCGATACCGAGGCTCAGCTTGCGCTCAAGCCGGATGATGCTGGATTAGCCAAATTGAACTTCATGGATGAAGCGCTTTTGGCAGAAGACCTTCTGGAGTTTGGCTCGGATATCGAGGTCATCGAACCAGAGTCCCTAAAGCGTCGCATTAGGGCTCACCTCAAGGCGGTGATGAAGCAGCATGCCTAAACAGGAAATCGACGGCGATGGTCTTTTCAACCTAGCTCTCGCGATCGTCGGACTGGTATTGAAGTCCGGCGGCATCAAGACTTCCGAGCTCGCCGAGCACTTTGACGTCAGCGAAAAGGTGATTCAAAAGGCAGTCTTCGCCATCACCAACAGTGAGGACCTAACCTCTCCTCAATCGCATTTCTACTTGAACTATGACGCTTTCGACGAAGGCATTGTCGACTTCTCAGTCGGTGGGGCTAACTTGGAGCAAACCCCAGCGCTTAGTCGCTACCAGCAAAGCTCGCTGGCTATCGGTTTGGAGTATTTAGCCAGCCTGGAAGAGTTCAAGGGTAATAAAGCGTTGTCAGAACTGCGCGAAGCTCTTAGCGGGGAGGTGATCACTCGTGTTGTGGCTCACCAATCGGTAGATGTCGATGAATTGGAGACACTCAGAGAAGCAATCCTGAGTCAAAAGCAGGTTCAGTTTGACTACATCAATCAACTCGGTAAGAGATCGCATCGCCGGATCGATCCGTTGCGAATCGATTTAGTGGGCAACAAGCACTATCTGCGCGGCTACTGCCTAGACGCCGAAGAACTTAGGACCTTCCGCGTCGAGCGCACTTCCAACCTAATCGCTACTGAAATCTCGATTACCGAGGCAGCGATGAAGGAAATTATCCCCGATGAGGTTTATGGAACCGGTGAGGGTGAGCTTGTTGAATTGGTCGCTGAAAACCAAGCCGGAGAGATCTTTTGGAACTTCCCAGTGGCGGCACCCGTGACTAAGAAAGACGGCAAGATTCACGGTTTCATTAAGGTTGGCAACATCGCCGCCATCGCAAGGCATGTAGTGCGTTATGGGGGAGCGGTTGAGGTAATCGGGCCAATTGCCGCCCGACAGGCCGTTAGAGAGTTTGCGATGAAAAGTCTTGAGGGAAACCAGGTAACTGACGAATGAGTTGGTCTTTACTAATAGGCTTAGCGGCAATCCTTGGAAGTCTTTATTGGCTTACCTTGGTCGGCTATCGTCTGCTGCTTAGCCTAAATGGGCTCAAGGCCTCAGCTGTGCCATTGAATTCGGCTCTCGAGCAGCTGGCAAACCCAATCGAGCGTCAGTTCACCGCAGCCAAGAATCACACCTCGGAAGACCTGGCCGAAGTGTTAGCAAAGCGTGAGCAACTCAAGAGGGCAAAGCGGGATTCGACCGAGGCTCGAAGGCGTAGACTGGTCGAACGTTTAAACCAAGTGAATTTGGACAAGAGGTAATCGCATGAGACTTCAGGGCTGGGAATGGATCATTATTCTGGCAATCGTTTTGCTGCTGTGGGGCGCTCCTAAGCTTCCAGGCTTGGCAAAGAGCATGGCTCAGTCAATGCGCATTTTCAAAAAGGAAATTGGCACCGAGGGTAAGCCAAAGGTTGCTGAAGCGAAGCCTGAGGCGGCCGCAGTTGACGCTGAAGTGAGCCCTGAGGGCGAGCAGAAGCAAGGCTAATGTTCGGGCGCAAAGATAAAGAGCGCCGCATGTCCCTTGGCTCTCACCTACGAGAGCTACGAATCAGACTTTCATGGTCGGCGGCCTTCCTGGTAGTTGGTACCGTCATCGGGTGGTTCCTCTTTGAACCAGTATTCAAGCTGCTTCAAGCCCCACTGCTCGAGGTGACCAAGGCCAGGGGTATCGAGGCGATAGTCAACTTCGGAACTGTGGTTTCGGCGTTTGACCTAAGGATTCAAGTTTCGATATTCCTCGGAGTGCTAATTACCTCGCCTTTTTGGCTGTACAACCTGTGGGCGTTTGTGTCGCCGGGACTCAAGACCCGCGAGCGCCGATTCACCCTGGGGTTTGTTTTTAGCTCGGTTCCGCTGTTTCTAACCGGTGCCTACATTGCCTGGACATCACTGCCAAGCTTCGTGGTCGTACTTATTGGATTTACCCCCGAGGGCAGCTCGAACGTTATCAACGCAAGCGAGTACATCCTGTTTGCGATCCGAATCGTCTTAGTGTTCGGTCTAGCGTTTGTAATGCCGGTGCTATTGGTGCTGCTGAACTTCGCAAACCTGTTGACCGGAATGGCGATTCTCAAGGGCTGGCGCTTGGCAGTATTCATCATCGCCTGCGTCTCGGCTCTAGCAACTCCTACCGCTGACCCGATGTCAATGTTCCTGCTGATGGGTCCGCTGTCAGCGCTCTACTTTGTGGCAGTTGGTGTATCAGTGCTAAACGACAAGCGTCGCGCTCGACGCGATGCCAAGCTGCTTGGCGAAGAGCTCGAAGTTGAATGATCTTTCACCCTCCGAGCGTTATCAGCGAGCAAAAGTAAGAGCAAAGGGCAGGGAGCTTTCGAACTTCAGCGCAACCCTGAAGTTTCCCCTCGATGACTTTCAAGAACAGTCCTGCATCGCCCTAGAGGGCGGTTCTAATGTGCTAGTGGCTGCGCCCACGGGTGCTGGCAAAACCATTGTCGGGGAGTTTGCAATCCATCTCGCTGTTGCCAGTGGCCAGAAGGTTTTCTACACCACCCCGATCAAGGCGTTAAGCAATCAAAAGTTTGCTGAACTCGCCGCTCGGTATGGCAAAGACATGGTCGGCCTGCTCACCGGTGATTCCAACAACAACTCCGATGCGCCGATTGTGGTTATGACCACCGAGGTGCTTAGGAACATGATCTATGCCACCTCGACATCACTTCGTGACCTGGGTTATGTGGTGATGGATGAGGTGCATTACCTTGCCGATCGCTTCCGAGGCGCAGTCTGGGAAGAGGTTATTTTGCACCTGCCCAAGGATGTCAAAGTGGTCTCACTCTCGGCCACCGTCTCTAATGCTGAGGAGTTTGGAGCTTGGTTGGCCGAGGTTAGAGGAAATACTCAAATCGTGGTCTCGGAACACCGGCCAGTTCCGCTGCATCAACATGTGATGTTGGGCGATGAACTGCTTGAGCTTTTTGAGCCCGGTTCCAAAAAGGGCAACGTCAACCCAGAATTGCTGCGTAAGCACCAAGCCCGCGCACGCGGACCAATCAAGCGCTCGGGCAAGTGGGGTGGCAAACAGTATTCGCCTCAGGATAGAAATCGCAATCAGAGTCAGTTTCCAAAACTCGAAAAACCAGAGGTTGTTCTCGAACTGGAAGAGCTCGAGCTACTGCCCGCAATTTTCTTTATCTTCTCAAGAGCTGGATGCGAGAAGGCTGTTGAGGCCTGCCGGCGGTATGGAATCAGGCTGACCTCAAAGGAGGAGCAGCAGGAGATCCGGCGGTTGGTGGATGCCAGATGTCAGTCGATTCAAGATGAGGACTTGGATACCCTCGGCTACTTTGACTGGCTAGCCTCCCTGGAGCGCGGATTTGCAGCCCATCACGCGGGAATGCTGCCGGCATTCAAAGAGGTCGTTGAAGAGCTGTTTCTTAGAAAACTGGTCAAAGTGGTATTTGCCACCGAGACCCTGGCGCTTGGCATCAACATGCCAGCCAGAACCGTGGTCTTGGAACGTCTGGATAAATTCAACGGTGAATCGCGGGTTGCCATCACTCCGGGGGAGTACACCCAGCTGACCGGTCGAGCCGGCCGAAGGGGTATCGACACCGAGGGTCACAGCGTGATTCTTTGGGGCGCTCAACTCGATCCGAATGTTGTGGCAGGTCTAGCATCTAAGCGCACCTACCCACTAAACAGCTCGTTTAGACCCACCTACAACATGGCGGTCAATCTAACCGCTGCCTTCGGGGCAAACCGGGCAAGCAAGATTTTGGAGAAGTCCTTCGCTCAGTTTCAAGCAGACCGCTCAGTGGTTGGCTTGGCTCGTTCGATCTCTGAAAAACAGGAGTCCCTCGAGGGCTACGAAGAGGCTATGCAGTGTCACCTTGGCGACTTCGTGGAGTACTCGGCCCTCAGGCGTGAACTGAGCGATCTGGAGCGTAGCGGAGTTAGCGCAAAGCACCGGGCTGGCAAAGATATTCGCAATTCGCGCTCGCTACGTCGCATTGACAACGACATCGCGGATCTCAAGAAGGCGATGCGTGCCCACCCATGTCATGGCTGTTCTGACCGCGAGGCACACGCCCGATGGGGGGAGCGCTACCAAAAGCTTCGCAAGGAGATCGAGGGCACCATTGCAGCCATTGAAGGTCGCACTAACCAGGTAGCCAAGACCTTCCAGCGAATTTGCCTACTTCTAACAGACCTCGGCTACATGCTGCAGGACGCAGATGATTTGGAGATAACAGCCAAGGGACAGCGGCTGGCAAAGATCTACGGCGAACGTGACCTTTTGATTGCAGAGTGTTTGAACCGTGGGGTTTGGAGCAAGTTAGACGCTGCCAACCTAGCCGCCATGGCAATGGCCCTGGTCTACGAAGGCCGACGTGACGAGGCGGAATATGACCCCAAGCTCCCCAAAGGTAACTTTGCTGAGGTGCTGGCGCAGACCGAGGCCATTCAGGAAGAGTTGCTCGAACTTCAAACCAAGTATCGATTGCCGAAGGAGACTCAACTTGAACTCGGGATCTCCTGGGCTATTTACCGCTGGGCGTCTGGAGCACGGCTTGATGATGTCCTGAAGCTTTCCGGTTTGCTTCCTGGTGACTTTATTCGCTGGACCAAGCAGCTAATAGACCTACTGGACCAGATCTCTAAGGGTGCTGACCCTGAGGTTGCGAAGACCGCCTACGATGCCATGGATCAGGTCAAACGCGGCATCGTTGCCTATAGCTATTACGTCTAGGTTTTAGGCTACTTCAGTGATGATGCAGTTGCTGTGGCGAATCCCACTGGCCGTATTAGGTTCCGCCCTTGCGCTATTTGCATTCCCAACCGAGGGCGTTTGGATTCTCGC
>JBEGRX010000019.1:0-13083 GCA_041180205.1 Actinomycetota bacterium
AATAGGTGCAGGGCAAATTTCTTATCGCCGATGACCACGGTGTGGCCGGCGTTGTTGCCGCCCTGGTAGCGAACCACGTAATCAACGCGGTCACCGAGTAGGTCGGTTGCTTTTCCCTTACCTTCGTCGCCCCACTGGGCTCCGACTAGGACTACTGCGGGCATGGCTTTACCCCTTCCGTCTTTGGGGATCTTTGGGCGAATGGCCCTTTACTAATTCTAACTAAAAACGTGCTGCATCACCCAAGAGTGCATTGTTATTGCAGCCGCAGCCGATGCATTGATTGACCTGGTGGAGCCAAACTGCACAATCTCCAAAACCATATCTGCACCATCCAAAGCGGCCTGCGAAAGCCCCGGACCTTCCTGGCCAAATAGGAAAACGCATTCCTTGGGAAGTTGAACGTTTTCAATCTGCTTGCAACCTGGCACATTGTCGATCGCGATGATTGGTAACTTGCCGCCGGTTGAACTTGCGGTCTTTGCCCACTTAATCAGGCTTTGCACATCCGGGCGATGAGTCACGTGCTGGTAGCGATCGGTAACCATTGCACCTCTGCGGTTCCAGCGGCGATTGCCAATGATGTGAACTTCTTTTGCCATAAAGGCATTTGCGGTTCTAACGATCGAACCGATATTCAGATCGTGCTGCCAGTTCTCGATGGCCACGTGATAGCCGTGACGTCTGGTGTCGAGGTCGGCAACGATTGCCTCCATCGACCAGTAGCGGTATTGGTCGACCACATTTCGAGTGTCGCCATTTGCCAAAAGCTCCGGGTCAAAATTGGCAAAGTTTGGGTCTTGCGAAGCGTCGCCCAGGTAGGGGCCAACTCCCCAGGTGGATTGCTCATGGGTTCCGGTGGCGTTTTCTTCATTCACTGGCCTAAGCCTAAAGCTAGGCTTGGCTTATGACTGGGCGTTCAAGAGTAAAAAACTGGCTTACCGACATGGATGGCGTGCTTTGGCACGAGGGAAGGCCAATCCCTGGCGCACCTGAACTCATCAAGAAGTGGCAGGACGAAGGCACCGAGTTCCTGGTGCTAACCAACAACTCGATCTACACCCCAAGGGATTTGGCTGCCAGATTGCAAGCCGGTGGCCTAAATGTTCCCGAGGAGCGCATCTACACCTCGGCCCTTGCCACCGCAGACTTTGTGAAGTCCCAAAAGCCACACGGCACGGCATTTGTAATTGGTGAAGTCGGTCTCACCACCGCTATGCACGAGATCGGTTATGTGATGACCGAGGTTGACCCGGACTACGTAGTGCTTGGTGAAACCAGAAACCTAAGCTTTGAAGCTCTCACCAAGGCGGTAAGGCTGATTGGTAAAGGTGCCAGATTTATTGCAACCAACCCAGATGTCACAGGCCCTTCGGCCGAAGGCCCACTACCAGCAACCGGTTCGGTTGCGGCTTTGATCACCGCCGCTACCGGCAAGGCTCCATACATCGTTGGCAAGCCAAACCCGATGATGTTTAGAAGCGCAATGAACAAGATCAATGTCCACTCTGAGGACACCGCGATGATTGGTGACCGCATGGACACCGACATCGTCGCGGGCATCGAAGCTGGTCTTCACACCATCTTGGTTAGAACCGGAATCTCAGACGATGCAGAAATCGCTAAGTATCCGTTTAGGCCAACCGAAATTTTGAACTCGGTGGCGGACCTCATTTAGCTGTCCAGCTCTTTGATGTATTTGTTGGTGGAAACCAATATTCCAGCAATCAATACGCCCAGCGATAGCACAAGGTAAATCGGCTTCACTCCAAAGAAGTCAACTGCTCCGCCAACCGCAACCATCGAGATCATTGGCCCCGCCGACCAAACCGTCATCTCCAAAGAGAAAACTCGGCCGCGCTTATTTGCCGGGATCTTGGTCTGAATTACGGTATTCAGAAGTGGCAACAGCGGTCCCCAGACCAAGCCAAGAATCAGACCGAAGAAGATCATCGCCCACTGCGGAGGCAACTGACTCATCGGAATCATCGATAACGGCACACCCAGGATTCCGATGCGCAAGATGTTTGCGTAGCTGATGCGCTTGTGGATCTGCTCGAAGAACAAAGCACCAAACACCGAGGCAAAAGCCATCGCTGAGACTACGGTGCCCAGCCCCTCTGGGTCTCCCATCTCGCTGTATGCGGTGGGGAGAATTAGCATCTCGGTTGGTAGGTAGATCAGCGCCAATGTCATGATCGCCGACATCAAAACCAAAACCGATGGGGTGGTAAACAGGATCTTGAATCCCTGCACCGCATAGATGTAGAACGGCTCTTTCTCAGACTCGTCGTTCTCCTCGTGCTGCTCGCTGACTCTGATTAGAAATGCGAAGAAGGCGGAGATAAAGCCAAAACCTGCCACCACCAAGAAGGTATTGGCCGAGCCAATGCTTGCGATGCAGAAGGTTGCGAGCGCCGGCCCGATAGCAAAGCCAGAGGCGAAGATTGCCTCGTGAATCGAGTTGGCACGATCCAAAGTCAGTTTGCCGGCCGCGGCAACATCTGGAACCAGTGACTTTCTCGCAGTCGATCCACCGGGTGCAACCACAGCTCGCAAGATACCGATACCAATTAGCGCTGGCAAAGTTAGCTGCCAGAAGCCAGAGAAAATGGGGATCATGATCGATGTCAGCACGGTCAACAGCTCAGACCAGCTCGCCATGTTTTTTCTGCCGAACTTATCGATTACAGACCCCAACACTGGAGAAAGCAAAAGCCCTGGGATCGCAGTCAAGGAAACAACTAGCCCGGCTGCGGTCGAGGTGCCGGTTATCTCAAGAGCAATCCAAGGGATTGCAATAAAAACCATCGAGCCAGAGATAACGCTCGTAATTGATGCGAGCTGGAGTAATAAAAAGGGCGCTAGGTTGCGCTTCACAAAAGACCTACTTCGTTAGACCTAAGTCTTCTAGGGTGATGGCGGTCAAATACGCAAAGCCTGCGGCCTCAATGGCCTGGCGGGCTCCGGTGTCGCGATCCACAACGGTGGCCACTGCAACCACATTCGCACCGGCTGCCTTCAAGGCCTCGGCTGCAGTCAATGGCGATCCACCGGTGGTTGAAGTGTCCTCAAGAACCACCACGCGCTTACCCGCAACACTTGGACCCTCTACCTGACGACCCATGCCGTGAGCCTTGGCCTGCTTACGCACCACAAAAGCATCGAGCTTGCGACCCTGAGCCGCAGCCTGGTGGAGCAGGGCACTGGCAACCGGGTCGGCACCCATGGTCAAACCACCTGCAGCGTCCACGTCTCCAAAACCGTTGTCATCCAAAAGCTTGAGCATGACCTTGCCGATCAGAGGCGAAGCCTCGTGGTGCAGGGTTGCTCTGCGGAGGTCAACGTAATAGTCGGCTTCCAACCCAGAAGACAAAGTCACCCGGCCGTGAACAACTGCAAGTTCTTTAATCAGCTCTACAAGACGTGGTTTTTCGGGCGCGGTGAAGGTCATTCCCCAAGGCTAGCAAGGATTCCTAGTTAGAGTTGAGAAGTGAAGATTGCAACCTGGAACGTGAACTCAATTCGCGCAAGAAGTCCTAGGGTGACTCAGTTTTTGGAGCGAACTCAAATCGATGTGCTGGGAATGCAGGAGATAAAGTGCAAGCCAGAGCAGTTCCCATACGCCGACTTTGAAGCCATCGGCTACAAAGTCATCGCGCACGGTCTAAACCAGTGGAATGGCGTGGCATTTGCATACCGAGCTGATCTCGAACCTCAAGATATTGAGCTCTCCTTCACCGACCAACCGCAATTCAAAGATGTGGTCGAGGCCCGAGCCATTGGAGCAACCTTCAACGGTGTTCGAATCTGGTCGTTGTATGTGCCACACGGTCGCGGCCTCGAAGACCCACACATGGAATACAAGCTGGAGTTTTTAGATCGTTTAGCGGCCAACACCGCCGAGCAGCTGGAAGCAGACCCAGGTTTGGAACTTTGCCTGATGGGAGATTTCAACATCGCTCCGCTGGATACCGATGTCTATGACCTATCGATGTTTGAGACCCACATCTCAGCGCCAGAGCGCCAGGCCTTTGAGGCCTTTGAGCAAATTGGCCTGACCGACACCGTTCGCGAATTAGTCCCTGGCCAATACACCTACTGGGATTACAAAGACCTGTGCTTCCCGAAGAACAACGGCATGCGAATTGATTTTTGCTTGACCTCGGAAGCGCTAACCGAGAGAGTTACCGGAGCCTCGATTGAACGCGATGAGCGCAAGGGCGAAGGTCCTAGCGACCACGTGCCGGTTGTGCTTGAGCTTTCCGACTGAGCCAATCCTGTCGTTCTTTTTCGCCTAGCTTCTCAATCGCATATCGCAATGCGGTCCTGGGCATGGTCGCGGCATGCTGCTCGAGGAATTTGCGCAACGCGCGAAGTTCTTTTTTACCCATTTCGCGCAAGGACCAACCGACGGCTTTGTGGATCAGGTCATGCGGGTGATCGATTAGCTCCTCGCAGATGGCAAGGGTTGGGGCCATATCAAACTGTGCAATCAGGGGAAAGGTGAGAATCACCGCACTGCGCTGAATCCAAAGGTTCTTCGATTTTGCTCGCTTGAGCAAAAATTCGATTGCATTTGAATCGCCTACTAGTTCTTTGCCAAAGCGATTAGCGGAAACATCGACCAGATCCCAGCTGTTGATGCAGCCAGAATCGTAAAGACTTAGGTATTTCTCAAATAGATCCCGACGAACCGCTTTGTCTTTTGCCTTTTCGTACTGGTTGGTGAGAATCACCACAGCACAGAGTCGGTCCTCGTGATATTCGCTCTCACCGAGCTCTCGGATGATTTCCCAAGCTGCGTTCCTAAATTCACGGGCAACCAATCGGACCTCGGGAACTTTCACACCTAGGAACTTGTCACCCTCGCCATATTCACCTGGACCGGTCTTATAAAACCAGGCCAGGTTTACAGCATGCGCCGGGCGCGCAAAAGAGCGAATGTCGTTGCGGATTTCCTCGAGCATTAGCGAATCGTGTCAGCCACCACAATCAGTGAGTCACCCTTTTCTGGAGTGAACAGCGCTTCCTTGTTTGGGTTTATCTTCACGCCGGCAGCGGCATCGCCGGCGACTTTGGTTGCGGTGCGGTAACCGACAGCCGACTCACCCTTGGCACGAGCGTTAGCCACCAACTGTGCGTAGCTGACCTCCTTGCCAACTGGGGCGTAGAGTGCGATGTCGCGAACACTCAGAGATGCACCTTCTGCATCGAATAGATCTTCGAAAACCGGCGCAAGGCCTGGATTCTCCGATACCTGAGCAATCAGTAGCGCAGCTAGATTGTCGCTAACGACCAAGTCATCAACCGCTGCAACGCGAGCGATCTCAGCCTTGCGACCATCCAGAATCTCAGCCACCAAACGGGTTGGTTCAACGCCATTACCGGGTGCTTCGAAAAGGCGGTTCATCTGCAACATGGTGAGCATGGTCTGGGCATCGGCTTCCGCCTCGCTGATGGCATTGCGGTAACCAAGCACGATTACCTCGTCGTAGTGCTTGGCACTGGCGGCTGCGGTTAGGTCATCGATGTCACCGGTGACAGAAGCGGTGGTGACTTTGATGTTGGAGCCGAAATCGAGGCTCTTGAGCTGATCCTCAGCCACCAAACTTTTGCGAGCAAGAATGTGAACGGTCGAACCCTTTGGCAGGAATGCCGCGAGCTCGCTGATCACGCTGCGACCCATCTCAGACCAGCCGATGACCAAAAGGTGTTCTGGCTTAGCAGCAGGGACTGCAATCTTGGTGGACTTCTTCACAAGCTCCTCGCGGGTGCCGGTGTAAGTGACCTGGTCGTCGTCCTGAGCGATCGCAATGATCTTGCTGCCCTTGGCGATCTTGGTGGTTGGCTTGGGGTTGAGCTGAGTCTTACCCTTGGCATCAACCAAACCAATCACCGATGCGGTGTTGAAGCTCAGCAGCGCATCGGCATATGTCTTGCCCTCCAGTGCTGGAATCTCGCTGAAGTAAATCTCATCGCCGGAGAAGTCCAGCAGGTCCAGAATTACGGTGGAGAGCCCTGGCTGGCGAGAAGCCTGCGCGGTGACTCGAGCGATTACCTCGTGAGAGCGAACCGAGAGCACCTGGCCCTGGGTGGCAACCGAGATTGCCTCTGCGGTGTCGCGATCATCTAGCTCGGCAACAATCTTCAGGTTCGGGTTCGAGTTGACTGCCTTGACTGCCAAAACAGTGGAGACCACATTGGCATCGCCGGTCTCATCGGAGTCCAGAATGATCACCGATTTGGCGTTTGAGATGTTGGTGCGCTTTAGGTCAATTGGGTTTGATGGTTCACCGCTGCGGGTGACAATCTTTAGCTTGCCGAGGTTCTCGGTGCGGGACTCAATCTCGTCCTCCATGAACTCACGGTCGTGCGGGGCAAAGATCACCACTACCGGCTTGCGCACGTTCTCGTTGGCGATAGCCAACTCCTGCAAAATCGGGAAAATGCGAGAGGACCAACCCAGAATCAGGGTGTGGTTGTCATCGACTATTGGGCTGCGGCCCTTGCGCAGTCTTGCAAATGTGCGCTGGATGGCACCAACCACATAACCGATGACGCTTGCGGTCAAAGCGGTTGTGGTGACCCAGTACAACACGGCGATAATTCGGTCAGCCCAGGTTGGTTCACCACCGAGCGAAAGAATCTTGGTGAAAGAGGTCCAGAACAGATCAAAGAAACTTAGGTTCTCAGGGTCTGCCGCTTGAGTCAGCGCTGGAGTTGCCAACAGGGTCGCTTTGACGCCGACCATGATTAGCGCAATCACCATCATCAACAGCAAGACGTAAAGCACGAAGGTGCCGGCGCGTGCGATGGAGTTATCGAAGTTATATCTCAGGCGGGCCCAGATACCAATCTTGCTCTTTGCTGCTGGAGCAATTTCACCCTGTGCACCCTGTCCGTAAGAACGGCTCTGTTCGTTAGTCGACATAGCCCAAAGTTTAGTGAGCAGACTTGCGCCTGATTGGTAACCCGATGCCAGGTTCCCTAAGCGGAATATCTACCTCGGGGTAACGCTTAGAGCTTCGCCAGTTTCATCGACATCCACCACAACAGACGCTCCGTCAATAACCTCGCCTGCCAAGAGCAGGTTCGCAAGCCGGTCATCAATCTCGCGCTGCATCAGTCTGCGAAGCGGCCTTGCGCCATAGACCGGGTCGTAGCCCTTCTCGGCTAACCACAGTCTTGCCTTGGGGGTGACCGCCAAGGTCAACCGGCGCTGCTCTAGACGCTCGGTTAGCCTGTCGACATTGAGATCGACAATTGAACCGAGCTCATCGATAGATAGCGCATCGAACAGCACGATGTCATCGAGACGGTTTAGAAACTCCGGTTTGAAGGCTGCACGAACCATCGCCATCACGCCCTCTTGCTTCTGGGTCTCGGTAAGTTCTGGATCAATCAAGAACTGTGAACCCAGGTTCGAAGTCATGATCAAAATCACGTTTCTGAAATCAACCGTGCGGCCCTGGCCATCGGTCAATCGACCGTCGTCGAGCACCTGAAGCAGAATGTCGAAAACCTCAGGGTGAGCCTTTTCAACCTCATCCAACAGCACTACCGAATAGGGTCTGCGGCGAATCGCTTCGGTGAGCTGACCGCCCGCTTCGTAGCCGATATATCCCGGAGGAGCACCGACCAGTCTGGAGACGCTGTGCTTCTCGGAGTACTCCGACATATCAATGCGAACCATTGACTTCTCATCGTCAAATAGGAACTCGGCCAAGCTCTTGGCAAGCTCGGTCTTTCCGACACCGGTTGGACCTAAGAACATAAATGACCCGGTAGGTCTGGCTGGGTCGGATATGCCGGCCTTAGAGCGGCGAACTGCATCTGAGACCGCCTTCACCGCTTGCTTTTGACCAATCAAACGCTTGCCCAACTGAGCTTCCAGGCTAAGCAGCTTCTCACTCTCGCCGGCAAGCAGCTTGCCGGTTGGAATGCCGGTCCAAGCCGAAACTACTGCAGCAATTTCATCCTCGGATACCTGCTCACCGACCATGCGCTCGGTGCCATCGGACTCTTGGTTTTCCGCGTCTTTGAGCTGCTTCTCCAGCTGCGGAATCTCGCCGTAGAGCAGGCGCGAGGCCAGCTCCAGGTTGGATTCGCGCTGAGCGCGCTCGGCTTCAATGCGCAGCGCATCGAGCTTGGTCTTTAGTTCACCAATCTTGTTTAGTTCGCTGCGCTCTTTTTCCCAGCGGGCATTTAGCGCATCGAGCTTCTGCTGCTTCTCGGCTAGGTCCTCTTGCAACTTCTCAAGGCGCTGCTTAGAGGCGTCGTCCTTTTCTTTCTTGAGGGCAAACTCTTCGAGTTTTAGCCGATCAACCTGACGCCTGAGTTCATCAATCTCGACTGGCGCGGAGTCAATCTCCATTCTTAGCCGCGAAGCGGCTTCGTCGACTAGGTCGATCGCCTTATCCGGCAGTTGTCTGCCGGTGATGTAGCGATTGGAGAGTTGAGCAGCCGCAACCAGTGCGCTGTCTGCGATGGTTACCTTGTGGTGGGCTTCGTAGCGCTCCTTTAGACCGCGCAGAATTGCGACGGTGTCATCAACCGATGGCTCACCAACAAATACTTGCTGGAATCTGCGCTCTAAAGCGCTGTCCTTCTCGATGCGCTCACGGTACTCATCTAGGGTGGTGGCACCGATCAGCCTTAGCTCGCCTCGGGCGAGCATTGGCTTGAGCATGTTTGAGGCATCCATCGAGCCATCGGCAGCCCCGGCACCAACCAGGGTGTGAAGCTCATCGATGAAGGTGATTACCGAACCTTCGGCAGCTTGAATCTCCTTGAGTACCGCCTTTAGGCGCTCTTCAAATTCACCGCGAAACTTTGATCCGGCGACCATCGCTCCCAGGTCAAGGCTAATCAGGGTCTTACCCTTGAGGCTCTCCGGCACATCGCCTGCGACGATGCGCTGGGCAAGCCCCTCAACCACTGCAGTCTTACCGACTCCTGGCTCACCGATTAGTACCGGGTTGTTCTTGGTGCGGCGGGAGAGCACCTGGCTGACGCGACGGATTTCGGCATCGCGACCAATGACCGGGTCTAGCTTGCCGGCCTTGGCGATGGCAGTTAGGTCAATACCAAATTGCTCAAGAGCAGATTTTTGATCTTCTTGATTTGGTTGTTGATTCATCTTGTCCTCCTCCACAGCACTATCGAGCCGCTTCGCTCCGGCCTCTTACCCGGACTTAGGCTCACCACGCCTTGATCACCGGCGGCAAAGACTCGCCTACCGGGTTGGTTCATTACCTGGTTAGCAAGCTCGACCTCTAGGTCTCGAACTCGGTTTTTCAGCTCTTGGTTTTCGGTTACCAGCTCAAGCACTCGCCTGATGCCCTCTAGCGATACGCCCTCTTGAGAAAGCCTTGAAATTTCAAGGAGTTTTGCCACATCCGCCATGGTGTAGCGGCGCGACTGACCCTGGGTTCGGGTGGGGGAAACCAGGCCCATGCGGTCATACTGCCTCAGGGTTTGCGGATGCATATTCGCCAGTTCGGCCGCAACCGAAATCACAAACAGCGGGGTGTTCTCATCGAGTTGCATCCACGCCTCCTTTTGTTAGAGCTGTCCAGCTCGCTGGATCAGATCTGCTCTTGGGTCTTCATCCGGTAGCTCTTGATCGAATTGTTCGATAAGGGCCCTGGCCTTGTCATTGACGTGCGAAGGCACGGCAATGTCCACGGTTGCCAATAGGTCACCCTCTTTGCCAGGGCGCTGCACGCCCTTGCCCTTTACCCGAAGCGCCCGGCCATTAGGTGTGCCCGGCGCAACCTTGAGTTTCACTGGAGCTTCACCCAAAAGTGGCACCGAAATGGTGGCTCCTAAGATCGCCTCAGCGATAGTTACCGGCACGGTCACCCGAACGTTGTCGCCATCTCGGGTGAAGACCGGGTGGGTCTTGACCTTGATGCTGACCACCAGATCACCCTTAGGTCCGCCATTTGGGGAGGCTTGACCCTTACCGGCTACCTTGAGCTTCTGGCCGTCTTGAATGCCGGCCGGAACCTTCAGGCTCACCGTCTCGCTGCCCACCTTTATCTTGAGCGTGGTGCCCTTGATCGAATCGATGAAGTCGATGGTTGAACTGGTGGACAGGTCCTGACCGCGCTGCGGTCCACCAAATCCACCAAAACCTCCGAAGCCACCCTGCGGAAAGCCGCCACCAAATAGGTTGCTGAAGACATCCTCGAAACCACCTGCAGAACCTGGGCCCTGCTGGAAGCGAGCGCCGCCGCCCATCGCACGAATCGCGTCATACTCGCGACGCTGCTCCTTATCGGAGAGCACGTCATACGCCTCGGAGATGTCCTTGAACCTAGCCTCGGCCTTGGCATCACCTGGGTGTAGATCGGGGTGATTCTCCTTGGCGAGCTTGCGGTAGACCTTCTTTAGGTCAGCCTCTGAAACATCCTTGGCAACGCCAAGGATCTTGTAGAAGTCCTTCTCTACCCAGTCTTGAGATGCCATTTAGTTTCACCTACTCCGCAGGAACAAATACCGCTACCTTCGCTGGGCGCAACATGCGCTCACCGATTCGGTAGCCGAGTTCGATTACGTCCGCAATCTCAGCCTGCGAAACACTTGGGTTCGGAGTCTGAACCAAAGCATCGTGCAACTCTGGGTCAAACTTGTCACCCTTTTCGCCAAATGCCGTAAGGCCAAACTTGTCGCCAGCGTTTCTGAGCTTGGTTGCGATAGCAGCCATCGGGGTGCCCTCTTGCAGATCGCCATGCTGTTGCGCACGGGTTAGATCATCAAGGGCAGGCAGGAAGGCACGGATTGCCTCGGCAATGGCTGCCTGACGCTCGGCACCCCTGTCACGCTCGACGCGAGCTCGGTAGTTCACAAAATCTGCCTGCAGACGCTGCAGATCCTGGAAGATCTCGAGTTCGCGATCAATTAGCTCAGTCTCCGAGGAGGCTGATTCGGGCTCAACTGGTGAGCCCTCCTCAGTCATCTCTTCGGCCTGATCACCCTCGTGGTGCTGAGGGTCCTGATCGTTTAGCTTTTCGTCGGACATTACTTCTTGTCCTTGTCGTCCTCGTCCTCAACAACCTCGGCGTCGACGACGTCTTCGCCCGAAGCCTCTTGTGCTGCCTCGCCCTCAGCTGGCTGCGCGGCATAGATTGCCTCGCCTAGCTTCTGCTGTGAGCTCATGAGCTTCTCCTGCGCGCTCTTTACGGCCTCGATGTCGTCGGAAGCAAGGGCTGACTTCAGGGCATCGACATCGGCCTGAACCTCGGTCTTTACCTCTTCAGGAAGCTTGTCGTCGTTGTCCTTGATCAGCTTCTCGGTTGAGTAGGCAAGCTGCTCAGCCTGGTTGCGGGTCTCGGCCTCTTCGCGACGCTTCTTGTCTTCAGCGGCGTGCTCCTCGGCGTCTTTAACCATGCGCTCGATGTCCTCGGTTGATAGCGAAGAACCACCGGTGATGGTCATCGACTGCTCCTTGCCGGTGCCCTTGTCCTTAGCGGACACGTGCACAATACCGTTGGCATCGATGTCGAAGGTGACCTCGATCTGTGGGATGCCGCGAGGAGCAGGGGCAATTCCGGTTAGCTCGAAGTTTCCAAGCGACTTGTTGTCCCTGGTGAACTCGCGCTCACCCTGGAAGACCTGGATCGAAACCGAAGGCTGGTTGTCATCAGCGGTGGTGAAGGTTTCGCTGCGCTTGGTTGGAATCGCGGTGTTGCGCTCAATCAGCTTGGTCATGATGCCGCCCTTGGTCTCAATACCTAGAGACAGCGGGGTTACGTCAATCAAAAGCACGTCCTTGCGCTCACCCTTGATAACACCGGCCTGCAGTGCTGCACCGACCGAAACCACCTCGTCAGGGTTTACGCCCTTGTTTGGCTCCTGGCCACCCAATAGCGACTTAACCAACTCGGATACCGCTGGCATACGAGTCGATCCACCAACTAGCACGACGTGTGCGATGTCGCCCACCTTGACGCCGGCCTCCTTGATTACATCCTGGAATGGCTTGCGAGTGCGCTCCAGTAGGTCCTGGGTTAGCGACTCAAACTGAGCGCGGGTGATGGTCTCGTCGAGGTTGGCCGGTCCGGACTCGGTCAAAGACAGGTATGGCAACTGAACCTGGGTCGATAGCGACTGGCTCAACTCCTTCTTGGCCTGCTCGGCAGCTTCCTTTAGACGCTGCAGCGCGATCTTGTCATTCGCAACATCGACACCGGTGGTCTCCTTGAACTTCTTGACCAGGTGGTCAACCAGACGCTGGTCCCAGTCATCGCCACCGAGGCGGTTGTCACCGGAGGTGGCACGAACCTGAATGGTTGAGAAGTCATCGTCCTTACCAACCTCAAGCAGTGAGACGTCGAAGGTTCCACCACCGAGGTCGAACACCAGGATCAGCTCGTCTTCCTTACCCTTGTCTAGGCCGTATGCCAAAGCCGCGGCGGTTGGCTCGTTGATGATACGAAGTACGTTTAGGCCCGCGATCTCACCGGCCTCCTTGGTGGCCTGGCGCTCAGCGTCATTGAAGTAAGCCGGAACTGTGATGACCGCATCGGTTACGCTCTCGCCCAAATAGGTCTCGGCGTCGCGCTTTAGCTTCATCAAGATGCGAGCGGAGATTTCCTGTGGGGTGTACTCCTTGTCGTCAACCTTGAACTTCCAAGTGGTGCCCATGTGACGCTTCACCGAGGATACGGTGCGGTCAACGTTGGTCACGTTCTGACGCTTTGCGGTCTCGCCAACCAGGATGTTGCCATCCTTGGTGAATGCCACCACTGACGGGGTGGTTCTAAATCCTTCTGCGTTTGCAATTACCTTTGGCTCGCCAGCCTCCAACACGGTTACCGCACTGTTGGTGGTACCGAGGTCGATTCCTACTGCTCTACCCATTGTGTTCTCCTTTTCCTAAAGCCTGTGTTGCTCAAGTTGAGCCACATGGACTCAAGTTTCACTAAACACAACAATTAAGTCAAGGAACTATTCCTGAAAGTTGAGTGTGAATGACTCAACTTTGCCCAAGGGCTAGAGTTTTGCTGTGACCGAATTAGAGTTCCGCGACTTTTCACCCCTGGCCGTGCTTACCCGTGGTGGGCTAAACGAGTC
>JBEGRX010000020.1:0-13036 GCA_041180205.1 Actinomycetota bacterium
TCTAAAGGCTCTGGCAAATCCGGGTAGTGCACGGGGCGATTATTCAACCCGTCGTATGAGTTTCTGGTGCGAATGGGTTCGCTCATTGTTCCTCAACGCGCGGGAAGAGCACCTCTAGCTCGCCGAGCTTAGTTCCGGCCGGCAAGATGCCCCACTCACCGTTTTGAATCCGCTGCTCGGACAATTCGCCCAAATTGGTGCCAATAGAGTTCCACAGCTTTTGAGTTGCCTTTGGCGTGATTGGGGTTAGCAGTACCGCCAATAAGCGCAAGCCCTCGGTTGTGGTGTAGAGCACGGTGGCCAAGCGCTCACGGTCGGCTTCGTCCTTAGCCAATACCCACGGGGCTTGAACGGTGATGTAGTTATTCAACTCATCCACCAAGGTCCAAACCTTGGCAATCGCCTCATGAATCGCAACCTTGTCAATCGCTGCATTGGCGCCGGCAACTGCATCTTGAGCGACTTTCTGAATTGCTAAGTCGGCATCTAGGTAGGTGCCGGGGGCAGGAACCACGCCATCAAAATATTTATTGATCATCGCGATAACGCGGGATGCCAGGTTTCCAAACCCATTGGCCAGCTCGGAGTTGTAGCGAGCACTGAGGTCTTCCCAGCTAAACGAGCCGTCCGAACCAAAGCCAATAGCCTTCATGAAGTAGTAGCGGAAGGCATCGGAGCCAAAAATATCGGTGATTTGAGTTGGTGCGATACCGGTGAGCTTAGACTTCGACATCTTTTCACCACCGACCAAAAGCCAACCGTGGCCAAAGACCTGCTTGGCCGGAGGTAAACCTGCTGCCAACAGCATTGCGGGCCAAATAACGGCGTGAAAGCGCAGGATGTCTTTTCCAACCACCTGAACATCGGCCGGCCAGAGCGACTGAAGCTTGGCTTCGTCACTGCCGTAACCAATTGCGGTGATGTAGTTCAGCAGCGCATCAAACCACACGTATGTGATGTGCTGATCGTCCCAAGGGATATCGATTCCCCAGTCAAACCGCTCTTTGGATCTAGAGATTGAAAGGTCGCTCAAACCGGAGCGCACAAATGAGACGACCTCATTCTTTGCACTTTCCGGCTGAATGAATGTTGGGTTCTCTTCGTAGTGCTTCAAGAGGCGCTCTTGGAAGTCACTTAGTTTGAAGAAGTAGTTGGTTTCATTCAGCTGCTCAACCGGCTTGGAGTGAATGGCGCAAACCTTTTGGGCAGCAAAGTCGCCGGTGCCATCGATTAGGTCAGACTCGTTTTTGTACTCCTCGCAACCCACGCAGTAGTTGCCCTGGAACGAACCCTGATAAATAAAACCGGTGTCGTACAGCTTTTGCAAAAACTGCTGAACTGCCTTTTCGTGGCGCGGCTCGGTGGTGCGAATAAAGTCCTGGTTGTCGATGTCGATGGTTTCCAAAAGTGGCAACCAGGATTCGGAAACCAGCTTGTCGGTCCAGCTCTTCGGGTCGGTGTTGTTGCCCAAGGCGGTGCGCAGCACCTTCTCGCCGTGCTCATCGGTACCGGTTAGCAGGTATGCACTTTCACCGCGTGCGCGATGCCACCTGGTGAGCACATCGGAGGCCACCTCGGTGTAGGCGTGGCCAATGTGAGGGGCATCGTTCACATAGAAGATGGGGGTGGTTACATAAAAGGACTTGGACACCCTTGATATCTTAGGGTTTGTGCAAAAGAGCTTCGGCGTAAATTGCGCTCTTTGATGCACCGGTGGCCTCGGCTAGATCCGAACAGGCCTGCTTTAGGCCCATTCCCGAAGCCGCCAATTCCAACGCATGCAAGCCAAGTTCGGCAACATCAAAGCTCTTGGGGCTGGCTCCAGCAATAATCAACACCATTTCACCCTTGGGGGATGACTCTGCCCAACTCACCAAATCAGCCAAAGTTCCGCGCTCGGTGTGCTCAAACTTCTTGGTCAGCTCTCGAGATACCGTTCCCAGTCGCTCAGCGCCAAAAACCGTGACCGCATCAACTAGGGACTCGTGGATGCGATGCGGAGCTTCAAAGAAAACCATGGTTCTAACTTCGTCTTTGAGAGCTTGAAAAACTCTGATTCGCTCCCCCTGTTTTCTAGGAAGAAAACCTTCGAAGCTAAATCGGTCAGTTGGCAGCCCCGAGACCGCGAGCGCCGATATAACGGCGGATGGCCCGGGGGCGGCAATAATTTCGATACCCGCCTGAGCACAATCCCGAACCAACTGGTAGCCAGGATCA
The DNA here is from genome assembly GCA_041180205.1 of Actinomycetota bacterium. Taxonomy (GTDB): domain Bacteria; phylum Actinomycetota; class Actinomycetes; order Actinomycetales; family Microbacteriaceae; genus Aquiluna. Next base: position 2,218 of record JBEGRX010000020.1, read on the forward strand.
GAAATTGTTGGCATTCCCGCATCCGAGACCACCACAAGGTCGTGTTCACGTGCCACCTCAACCAAAAGTGCCGTGCGCTCAGCATCGCTGTGCTCGTGCAGGCTGTAGAGCCTCGCGTTTAGTCGAATCCCTAGCGCAGAAGCGAGCTGCTTGAGGGTCCTGGTGTCTTCTGCAGCAATGTGCGCACTGTTGGTTAGGAGCTCTCTGAGGCGCAGCGATGCGTCCGAGAGATTACCGATGGGAGTTGCAGCAAGAATCAACACGCTAAGCAAACTAGCATCTAAGGGTGATTTACGGGCTGCTTTCTCTTACCAAACGCTTAGCCGCCAGTCGATTCTTCTATCCGGTCAGCACAGTGCTGATCACCTTGCTGGGGGCCGTGCTGCGATTTGGTAACCTCGCTAATCCGCAGCTACTGGTTTTTGATGAGACTTACTACGTAAAAGATGCCTACACCCTGGGGCTATTCGGCCACGAGAAGCAGTGGCCAGAAAACGCCAATCCTGACTTTGAAGCCGGAAACGTCCTTGGGTTTTTGCAAGATGGCGCTTATGTGGTGCACCCACCATTTGGCAAATGGGTGATTTGGTTTGGTATTCAACTCTTTGGAGCCGATAGTTCATTCGGCTGGCGTTTCTCAGTAGCTCTTCTGGGAACATTGGCAATTCCACTAATCGTCGCTTGCGCCAGGCTTTTGATTGGCAATCCGGTATTCGCAGCCCTAGCTGGCTTGTTCTTGGCGATAGAGGGCCAGTCGATTGTGCTGGCAAGAACTTCAATTCTGGATGGCATCCTGGCGTTTTTTGTGCTGCTGGCTTTTTACTTCTTACTGCTGGATCGCCGCAGTCAATCTAAAAAGCTCAATCGCGCAGCAATGGCTGGGCGGGATTTCACATTTGGGCTCAGGCCATGGCTTCTGGCAATGGCTTTCACCCTTGGATTGGCTAGTGCGATCAAGTGGTCGGGGCTTTACTTTCTCGCCATATTTGGCCTCTACAGCTTTGTTGCCGACTGGATTTCGCGTCAGCGTTTGGGGTTGAAGGTGATTCCGGCCATTTGGCAAGCCTTGGTAAATGCAACTTTTCTGCTTGCCATCAGCTCGACCACTTACCTTGCCAGCTGGACTGGTTGGATAGCCTCTGCAGAGGGCTGGGGTAGGCAGGCTAATCCGAACTGGTTGGTAGCGCTGTGGGATTACCACACCAACGCCTACAGCTTCCACACTGGACTCAGTGCCGAACACCCCTACTCTGCCAATGCACTGCAGTGGCTACTGAATATTCGACCAACCGCCTTCTACTTCGACAGCTTCAGTGATGAGCGCTGCGGGGTTTTGGAAACTTGCTCAATTGCCATCACGCCGCTGCCTCACCCATTGATTTGGTATAGCGCGGTGTTGGCCATGATTTGGCTCGCGTATAGGTTTATCAAAAAGGCAGACCTGGCCGCTGGCGCGATATTCTTGGCCTTCTTGGCGGGTTGGGCACCGTGGCTTGGCTACCTGTCTCGCACCACATTCCAGTTCTACTCGGTGGTTTTCACGCCGTTTTTGATTCTCGCACTCAGCTTTGCCCTGCACAGTTTCTGGCGCAGAGGCTTTGTCTTACTTAGAGTGAAGGAGCGGGAGTGGGCGATAGGTCTTTTCGTGGTGATAGCTTTAGCGATGGCAGCATTCTTCGCGTCGCTGTGGATGGGATTGCCGGTGCCCTACTGGTTCTGGCGGATTCAAATGTGGCTGCCATCTTGGATTTAGGTGATTGATTGGCTCTCGGTATCTCTGCGCTAAAGGCCGCGCCCGAGGCGATTGCAGTTTTGATTTCTCAGCTGTTTGCCCGTTTCCCATTCGGCATGCTCAGCATTGCATTCGTCATCCACATTCAAGCCGTAACCGGTTCATATGCGATCGCCGGTATTGCACTCGGTGCCGAGACAATTGGCGCAAGCATCTCCGGGCCCCTGCTGGCAAGGTTGATGGCCGACTACGGCATTCGACGTGTGGTGATTCTGAGCACCTCCACCAGCGTTGCAGCGCTGCTGGGCTTAGCATTGGTTGCCCCGGAACCAATTTGGCTGATTGCCTTGGCGTTTTTGGTTGGGTTTTCCTCTCCCCCGATCCAGCCGGCGGCACGCTCAATTTATCCTCAGGTGACCCCGAAGAACTTGATGCCGGCGCTGTACTCACTGGATGCCACTGCTCAGGAAATCATTTGGGTTTTGGGGCCACTGGTGGCAACTTTGGTGGCTGCATGGTTTGGCAATATCCCAATGATGATCACGGTGGCAGTCATCCAGATAGCCGGCACAATCTGGTTCCTAATCAATAAATCCGTTGGGTCCATAAAGATCCCAAAAAATAAAAACGTTCTAGGTAAGGCACTGCGTAATCCCAAGGTGGCGGCAGCCACCGTTTTGGGATTGCTATTTGTTGGGTCTTTTGCCGGGGTTGAAGTCGGTTCAGTTGCGCTATTTGGCAAAGCCCTTGCCGGGGTGATGTTCGCGGTGTTTTCGCTGGGCTCTATTTTTGGAGGTCTACTTTTGGCCCCTCGGGTTAAGGGTCCGAATGCGCTACCGATTTTTCTCGCTGTGACACTGTTTGGTTACTCGGCGAACTTGGTTGCACCAAATGAGCCAATCTGGGTTGGAGTCAGCCTGTTTGTTGCCGGACTCGGCGTCGCGCCCGCACTTGGCTATCTGTCGCTGATGATCGCCACCGGAACCTCCGGCAGCGAGACCGTTGAGGCTTATGGCTGGACCACCACCGGTCAATTAGTGGGCTTTTCCGCCGGTAGTGCGCTGGCCGGTATTTCCATTGAGATCATCAGCCCAGAGGCTGCACTTTTAGTCTCAGTGGTGTTTGGAGCCTTTACTTTGCTTGCCACCCTGCTTATTTCTAGGGCCAGCGCAAAGAACTAGGACTGCTTCTTGGCTTCCCTGCCGGTAACTGCGAGTGACCAGATGGTGGTGATCACCAGGGTGATGATGATCACCGCAAGCGAAAGTTCGGTGGAAATCTCTGGGATTACCTCGACATGCTGACCGCCATTGATGAATGGCAACTCGTTTTTGTGCAGCGCGTGAACGACAAGCTTTACACCGATCCAAGCCAGAATGATGCTTAGCCCAATCGATAGATACTTCAAGCGCTCCATCAGCCCGCCGAGCAGGAAGTAAAGCTGACGAAGACCAAGCAGGGCAAAAGCATTTGCCACGAACACGATGTATGGCTCATTGGTTAGACCGTAGACCGCTGGGATTGAATCCAGTGCGAATAGCAGGTCGGTAAATCCGATTGAAAGCATCACCAAAAGTAGCGGGGTGTAAACCCACTTACCGTGCTGCTTGATGCGGTAGCGGTTGTCGTGATACTCGCTGGTGGTTGGAATCACCCTGGAGATCAGCTTGGTCATGCCACCGGCCTCGTTGCGGTCCTCTTCACCCTCGTGGAAGGTTTCGATTACCAGCTTGATGGCGGTGAAGATCAAGAATGCACCGAAGACATAGAACGCCCAGCTAAAGCGCTCAATAAACGCTGCGCCGAGAACAATAAAGATCAGACGCAAAACCAGCGCAATTGCAATACCGATCAACAGCACCTGGCTGCGAAGGCGCTTTGGCACCGCGAACTGAGTGAAAATAATTAAGAAGACGAAGATGTTGTCGACCGACAAGCTGTATTCAGTCACCCAACCTGCGATGTATTCGGCGGCATATTGACCACCCCAAACGCCACCGATCACGAAGGTGAAAAGCAGGGCGAGAGTGATATAGATGCTCACTTGAATCGCTGATTCGCGGAAAGTTGGCTCGTGCGGCTTTTTGAACTGATAGACGAAATCTGCAATCAGAATCGCGCTTAATACACCGATTGTGACAGCCCAAACCCAGAGCTCTACCTGCATTATTTCCGTTCCAATTCCGCGAGCGCGGAATAATCGTCCGACACCAATTGTAGGTATTTAGAGAAGATTGCGAGGTAGCTCAGTGAAAGTCCTCATCTCTGGAGCATCCGGCCTGATTGGCACAGAACTCAATCAGCAGCTAACTGCACTCGGCCACCAAGTAGTGCGTTTGGTTCGCAGGCCCGCTAGGTCAGCAGATGAGATGTTCTGGGCCCCAGGAGTAACACCGTTGGACCCAAACCTGTTGGCCGACATCGATGCCGTAATCAACCTCGCTGGTGCCACAACCGGCAAGATTCCCTGGACCAAGAAGTATGAGCGGGAGCTAATCTCTTCGCGCCTTGATTCAACCAAGACGCTGGTCGATGCCATCAACGCCTGCCCCAATCCACCAAAGGTGCTGATCTCCGGTTCCGCCTCAGGAATCTATGGTGATCAAGGCGATAACTGGCTGGATGAGTCTGCCCCCAAGGGCGAAGGCTTCTTAGCGGACCTGGCATACCACTGGGAGGAGACTGCCAAGCAAGCAAAGACTCGAGTCGTGTTAGTTCGCACCACCATGGTGATGAGCAAGAAGCTCGGCGCTTTGGGCAAACTGTTGCCGCTAATCAAACTCGGCATCGGCGGAGCGCTTGGGTCAGGTAAGCAGTGGTGGGCCTGGATCTCACTGGAAGATCAGGCCCGGGCGATTATTCACCTGATCGCAAATGAGTCAACCTCCGGCCCATACAACCTCACGGCTCCTCAGCCGGCAACCTGCGAGCAGATAATCAAGGAGCTTGGTCGTCAACTAAAGCGACCAACTTTGCTGCGAGTGCCGGCATTTGCAATGCGTCTTCTCATAGGCAAGGCTGCCGATGAGCTATTACTTTGCTCCCAGAAAATGAAATCCCACCGACTCGAGCAGACGGGGTTTGTTTTCAAACACCCGACGCTTGTCGAATCGGTGGGATACGTGCTGAGCTAATTACTTAGCAGCAGGCTTCCTAGCTGCCGGCTTCTTGGCCGCAGGCTTCTTGGCCACTGTGGTCTTTGCAGCCGCTGGCTTTTTGGCCGCAGGGGCCTTGGCGGCAGCTGGCTTCTTGGCTGCTGTGGTCTTTGCTGCCGGCTTCTTGGCAGCCGGCTTCTTGGCTGCGGTTGCTGGCTTAGCTGCAGCCGTCTTTGCGACTGGCTTCTTAGCAGCGGTTGCCGCTGGCTTAGCAGCAGGCTTCTTCGCGGCAGCGGCAGCTGGCTTCTTAGCTGCTGGCTTCTTAGCTGCTGTGGCCTTTGCGGCCGGCTTCTTGGCAGCTGCGGTGGTCTTCTTCTTGGCGGTAGAAGCAGACTTGGCAACGTTCTTTGCGGCCTTCTCTACCTCGGTCAAAGCCTCAGCGGCAAACTTGCTGCCAGCCTTGCGAGCCTCCTCTGCCGCCTTGTTTGCAGCCTTGCCAGCCTCATCGGCGAGGATTGCTGCTTCCTTGACGGTTACTTCGGAAGTCTTCTGGAAAAATCTCTTAACTGAGTCTAAAAGTCCCATTATTTTTGCGCGCTCCATTTGTCATTAATGTGGGGGATAACTGAGAAATAGCTTAACGCCTGAATTAGATTGCGCGTCTTCTTGCGAGTATTGCGTCTAATTCTTTCCCGTCAAAAACATTTTCCGGTCTCTGAATTTCAACCACTTCCGCCAGGTTGTTGACTAACTCTCCAACCTTTGGTTGGTTCAGTGGAGCTGGAATCGGATTTGGTTCCCAGCTGCGATTTTCAACGACTGGGCGTTGGGATGAGGCTTTCTTTCTAACTTCCTGGCGAGTGCGGTGAAGTTTTGATGCGATAGCCGCAGCCTGAGCCGAAGCCGCTCGAGAAACCAAAATGCTGAAGATCGCCAGCGCTCCAGTTAGCCCAGTCGATAGCCACCAACCAGCATTTGCGGTTGCAGCTACGGCACTTGAAACACTGCCAATTAGGAATAGTGCGAACAGAACTGAGAAGGACCTTTGAGTGTTTACCAGCCGGTTGAGCCGCTCGTCGGCGGACAGTGGCGCGGCTTGGCGAGCCATTTTTACGTCGCGCTTCACGATGCTGGAATTGGCCCTGATCTCGGACCGCTTGGAAAAACCTGGCACAAAAATCGCCAACCAGACCACGGCTGCAACCACCAAAGTGATGCCACCCAAGCCCACAGAATTTTCCATATCAACAAGATATGCGCCACTGTTCCTAAATGGCGTTATTGGCTCCGCGTGTTTGCCAGTCGGTCAAGCATCGAACCCTTTTTCTCTTCCGAGGTAATGGCAAAAACCTTGTGATCGCGCCAAGCTCCATCGATATGGATAAAGCGCTCTTTGATTCCCTCGAGTCGCAGCGAGAGTTTTTCCACCACCCTGAGGCTGGGGAGATTTTCCGGCCGAATATCGATCTCGACCCGATGCAACCCAACGTCATCCATTAGGTAATCAATAGCCAGGGCAAGAGCCGTTGGGGTGATGTTTTTACCTGCTGCGGACCGTGCTATCCAATACCCGATGGTGGCGGATGAAACCGAACCGTATTGAATATTTGCAACATTTAGCTGCCCAACCACAACGTTGTCGTGCAGGATGACAAAGCCCAATCCTGTGCCACGACGAGCTTGGGACTTCAGACTCGAAATCATCCAGCCGGCATTCACAACGGTTCTGAGGCCGGGAGTAGTTGCCTCCCACGGCTCTAACCAATCGCGATCCGCGGTCAGCAAATATTGCAACCGCCAGTAATCGCGTCTTCCCACCGGGCGCAGTGCCACAAGTCCGTGGGCGATTGGGCGAATTGGGTTCACGCTGGCAAGATTACCGCTATGGAATCAATCGCGGGCAAATCAGATATTCGCAAGCAGGTAATTGCTGCGCGCCCTCAGCCGTCAATGGGGCTGGCTGCAAACCTGGTCAGATTGGCGCTCGAGCTGAACGCGAACACAATCGCCAGTTATGTCCCAATGCCAGGTGAGCCGGATGTCTCAGAATTCAACTCCTGGGCACACGCCCTAGGCAAAACTCTGCTGCTACCAAGAATTGAAGGTGACGATCTGGTTTTTGCCTCTGGTGATTTGGCGCTTTCCAGCATTGGAATTCTTGAGCCCACCGGCGATGCTCAACCAATTGGCAGCGCAGAGTTGCTTCTGCTGCCAGCGCTTGCGGTCGACAGAAGCGGAAACCGCTTGGGTAAAGGCAAGGGCTATTACGACCGTGCCCTAAGGTCGGTGACCGGAATACCGAAGTATGCAGTGGTGTTTGATTCCGAGGTGCTCGAGCAGATTCCGAGTGAGGACCACGATGTTTGGGTCACCGGTGCTGTTACGCCGACAGCAATCCACCACTTTCGAGCCTCGGCAATAAGTTAAAATCGTCTCGGAGGAAACATGCCAACTTATTCATATGTCTGCAAGGACTGTGAACACGCCTTTGAGATTTTTCAGTCATTCTCAGATGCTGCTCTAACCAATTGCCCGCAGTGCGCGGGGGAACTTCGCAAGCAATTTGGCAACCTCGGAGTCACCTTCAAGGGCTCTGGTTTCTACCGCACCGACTCGCAGTCGGGTTCTAGCTCCAGCTCCGACTAGCCCCAGTGTGGCGGACGTTCGTCATTCAAGCGGTTATCGTTTGAATCGTCCGGGTCGCCCCAAGCTCTGGAAGTGTCTTCAAACGCCTTTTCTTCAAACAGTGGCTGCGCCTTGCGCTCAAGATCGAGCCCGAGTTGCTTCGCGATGCGATTGGCGACCTCCTGCGGTTGGGCAAAGATTTCCAGCGCGTGCACGCGAATATAGGTCCACCCCATGGCCTTCAGAAGTCCCGGTCTGAGCCGGAGTTTTTCATCCCAACTTTGACCCCTGAGCGCCCAGTCGGCATCGACAACCGCGGCCTTATTTCCAAATGAAACCGCAAGCCCAATTCGATCACCAAAGTTCAGTGCGACATTAAAACCGAGCTTCTTCAAGCGCTTGGATAAATCAGCCAAAAGTGGGTCAGGATCTCCACTTCTTATGTCGCTTAGGAAACTTGGGGCGATTAGGTCCTTCAACCAGCGCTGATTCTCTGGCAGTTTGCCGGCGGCAAAGTCCTCGAAGTTGTAGCAGGAGACCACGGTCAAGCGCTTGCGAGCCGAAACAATGGTATTCACCATCCAGTGGGCTGCGAACTCGGAGTTGAAATCGCCCAGGGTGCCGGAGATGCGACCCTCCGGAGTCCTGCCAAACCCAACCGAGAAAATAACCCGGTCTGCCAGCCGGTGAGTGAACTGGCTCATGGTTGCGACTTGAAATTTTTCGCGCCCGTGGGCGTCAAAGAACTCTGCCAAATTTGCTTGCTCTTTCAAGGCCTTGGCAACCGCCTGCTCGATGCGTTCGGCGTGAACAGTTGAAGCCGTGACCACGCAAAGTGATTGCTCCGGAGTCCAGCGTGCGTGATTCAGCACAAGTTCGACAACCTTGGAAACCTCGGCCTCCATCGACTCGGTGGCACCTTCGATGGTGGAGGTTGCGACCGCACCATCGGTAATTTGGACATGCTCAAAATTGTGAGACCCAAACAACTGACCAGCCGCTGGTTCCAAAACCAACCTGTCACCGTAGAAGTTTTGGTTGAGGTAGCGACCCAAGACCTGCCCCTCGGTGCGGTAGCTGTGGTGGATCGAGAGTGCACCAAAACGCTCGGCAATCGCGCTGTAGCTCGCCTGACGCTTTGGTGCAACGTGGCCCTGATTCGCCCTGGCAACGGTGTCAAAATCCTCTACCAGCGCCAGGGTCGGGTCGCCGAACGCAATTACCTGACTGGCCCTGGATAGCGCCGGAAGGGCTTCTGCCAACGCGGTTGATGCGGCGTCCAAAATCACGACGACATCAAATTTTTCGTCTTTTGCAAGTTCGTGCAGTCGATAGGGCGAGAGCAAAACGGCACTTGCCAGCGCATTCCAAAGTGGCCCAGATTCCAGATGACCGGATTTCAAATTCAATTCTCGAGCCCGGAGTAAATTGCGAAGCTTGTCAGCCTGGGCTGGATATTTCGCGATAGCGCTCTTCCAGCGCTCACTCAGGCGGTCCCTCACCTCGCTGTTGCCGTGATCAATCAACTGCGATGCACATCGATCAAATTCGGTTTCCAGCTTGGCAATCTCGGTAGCCGAGTACTGCAGGATCGCGGGGTTGCGATTGACTATTGCCTCAAGGGCGGATTGCCACCAAGCCAAGTCAAACTCGTTCTCAACTTGCTCTTGAGTCGGGTGCAGCTTGCAAAGTTCGATGACTAGGTTGCCCAGCCCCAACTGCTCAAGGTTTGCAACAAGTGGTGCTCGCTCCAGCATGCCATCGAGAATCTCAGTCTTGGTGGCCAGATCGTTGACCTTGGTCTCCAGGTCATCTAACCGCAAGCGAGTAAGCAGCTCGATATCGGGATTTGGATCTAAGTGGCGCTGTAGTAGCTCCAAAACCGCGGTGATGCGCTCGAATTTCTCCTGAACATCATTGAGCCCCAGTGGGACTGTTGGCGGAGCCTGGGTCTGGTTCATCTCCAGCCAGCCGATGCGCTGTTGCTCGGCCTGCTGCAGCGATAGGTATAGGTTGCTGATTGAAGCACCTGGGCGAATGAACTCTTTGGCTAGTTTTTTAAACCTGCGACGCTGGGCCCCCGAGAGCTGGCCGCGTTCGGTCCTTGGTGCGGTTGCTTCGATCATTTGGGCCAGCGAGCGGTCATAGATCGACGGCAAGAATTTATCTAAGGTTTCGCGGATTCCAAACAACAGCCGCAGTTGCCTCGCCCACTGTTCGACGCTGTCGCACTGCACAAGTCGTTGATCTGCCAGATAGCGGTTGATTTGGTATCGCAGGGTGCGGAACTCTTCGCCGGCGATAGATTTCACGGAACTGAGCGCAGTTTCTAACTCCTGCTGATTCTCAAAACGGGCGGCAAACCACGGCGAATCCTGTGGGCCAAAGCTAAATAACCCGGCATCGTGAGCGTGGCTGAGTGCTGGTCTGGCCTTATCAAAAAGCCCGTTCAGCAGGTCGGTGCGAATTCTCGAATTGTTAGTGGGTGGGGTGGATTTTCCGGCGAGCGCCGCCAATTCCCGCATGGCATCAATCAGACTTACGCCCAATTCCGCATCTGGTTGACCGACCAACTCAAAATACTTTGCAATTTTGGCTTCGGCCTGCAGCTTTGCCGCCAAAGCATCTGAGAGTGCGACTGGCTGAGCCTTTTCATTTCTTGAGATCGCGCTTACCGCATCAGACCAAGTCTGACTCTCACGGATCGCTAGGCCTGCGAGCCCAACTGCTCCTAGTCGTTCAGCCATCTCATCCAGGGTCTGTTGGCGCGGTCCGATGATCAAGGCTCGCTTGCCAACGTAGGCCAAGTTTGCAATTAGATTTACCGCTGTCTGTAGATAGCCACAGCCCGGCAGGGTCTCAACCGCAAAGGATGAGCCGCCCAGTGCTTTTTTCAAAACAGCTTGCTGAGAGCTGTCGGCATTCGCCACCAAAACAATGGATTCGGCATCGGCCATCTGCTGAAGTTCAGTTGCTGCAGCAAGTTCAAGCAGAAGTGAGCTGTCCTGAGCCGGCTGCATCAGTTGGGTGGTGAGCAAATCTGGCACGAAGTTGCCAAGCACCAATAGTTTTTCAACCTCAACAGCTTGCCCCTGCAGTATCTCCGAGACCAGCGCAAGCACTGAGCTGGGAATCAAATCGCCCTGGCCCACCGCTACCGCCAACAAATCATTTGGGTTGAAACTTGGACGGTGTGAGGTTATTAGTTTGGTCAGCGCTGGATTCAATATCGGCCTGGCATCAATGCGAATTTCGTAATCGTCACCCTTGGATATCAAATAGGTGGGCCAGAGCAAAATCGGGAGCTTTTGGTTGGTGTTTTCATCCTCCACCAGACCACCCGCTATGAAAAGTGAGGCGATGCCAA
>JBEGRX010000021.1:0-12182 GCA_041180205.1 Actinomycetota bacterium
GCACCGCGTGAACCGGTGTTGGTCAGGGTGAAGGTGCCACCGCTGAGCTCATCCGGGGTCAGCTTGTTGTTGCGAGTGCGATCGGCAAGCTCAGCGATCTGCTGGGCAGTTTGAGCGATGTTGAGCGAGGCTGCATTGCGGATTACCGGAGTAAGTAGACCGCGCTCAGTGTCAACCGCGAAGCTGATGTTTTCGGTGCCGTGGTAGACGATGTTTTCACCATCTACCGAGCTGTTGATCTTCGGGTGAGCCTGTAGCGCCTCAGCAGCTGCCAGGGTGAAGAACGGCATGAAGTTCAACTTGACACCAGTCTTGGCTACGAAATTAGCCTGGACGGATTTGCGTAGGTTGGCAATCTTGGTGACATCTACCTCAACCACGGTGGTCAACTGTGCGCTGGATTGCATCGAAGCTACGGCGCGCTCTGCCAAAACCTTACGAAGTCGAGACATCGGCTCGGTCGTTCCACGAAGAGGCGAGGCAACCAACGGCGCTGAAACGGCAGCAGGTGCTGACGCCACGGCAGCGCTTGAGCCAAATGCCACCACATCTTCCTTACGAATGCGGCCACCCACACCGGTACCACGAACCTTAGTCAGGTCAACGCCCATGTCGTGGGCAAGCTTGCGAACGATTGGAGTGATGTAGTTCGGGTCAGACTCATTCTCAGCCGACATAGCAGCAACCGGCGCTGCAACTGGGGCAGTAACCGATTCTGCAACAACTGGGGCTGCGACAGCTGGGATCGGAGCTGGCAGTACTGGAGCGGCTGGAGCAGCAGCCACAGGCGCTGCAACTGGCGCTGCGACCGGTGCCGGTGTTTCAACCGCAGGAGCAGGGGCTGGAGTCTCAACCGCGACAGGCGCAGGCGCAGCGGGTGCGCTAGCAGCACCGTCGCCGATAACCGCAAGAACAGCTCCAACTGCGACGGTCTCATCCTCTTGAACCATGATCTGCTGGACTACGCCGGCAACAGGGGAAGGGATTTCGGTGTCAACCTTGTCAGTGGAGACCTCAACCAATGGCTCATCGACAGCGACGGTGTCACCGACCTTCTTTAGCCACCGGGTGATGGTTCCTTCGGTTACAGATTCTCCAAGCGCTGGAAGAACAACTTCGCTCATGACTTAGTCCCTTTACTTTTAGGCGTGTGCGTGTAGTGGCTTGCCGGCAAGAGCCAAGTGGGCTTCGCCGATTGCTTCGTTCATGGTTGGGTGTGCGTGGATGTGCGGTGCAACATCCTCTGGGTATGCTTCCCAGTTCACGATTAGCTGAGCCTCGCCAACCTGCTCGCCGGCTCTTGATCCGATCATGTGGAACCCGACCACAGGCCCATTGTTCTGGCGAACTAGTTTCACAATTCCAGCGGTGCCAAGAATGTTGCTCTTGCCGTTTCCAGCAAGGTTGTATTCGTAGGTCGAAACGTTGTCGGTTCCAAACTTTTCTCTAGCCTGGGCCTCAGTGAGCCCGACCGATGCAATCTCTGGCTCGCAGTAGGTCACGCGAGGGATGCCCCACTCGTCCACCTTTACCGGCTTCAATCCGGCAATCTCCTCGGCAACAAAGATGCCCTGCATGAAACCGCGGTGAGCTAGCTGCAGTCCTGGCACGATGTCACCAACGGCATAGACGCCTGGCAGATTGGTCTGTAGTCGATCGTTGGTCAACACGAAACCGCGGTCCATGACTACACCCTGCTCCTCGAAGCCAAAGCCGGTCGCATTTGGTCCGCGACCTACGGCGACCAAAAGCAGTTCAGCCGAGATTTGCTCGCCGTTCTCAAGCTCAACAGTTACACCACTGGCGTCCTGCGAAACTGACTTGAAGCGGTTTCCAAGCTTGAAGTCAATACCGCGCTTACGGTAGGCGCGCTCAAGCACCTTGCTCATCGCGGGATCCTCATTTGGAACCAGGCGGTCCAGACCCTCGATGATTACCACTTCAGCTCCGAAAGAGCGCCAGATCGAAGCGAACTCAACACCGATTACGCCACCGCCGAGAATCGCCACCTTGTTGGGCACAAAGTCCATCTGCAGAGCTTGATCGCTGGTGATAACACGACCGGTGATTTCAATTCCCAGGGTTCGGGTGTTGGAACCGGTGGCCAAAATCACGTTCTTTCCGGTGTAGTTTTCACCGTTTACGGTCATGGTCTTGGGGCCTGTCATGCGACCTTCACCGGTTACAAAGGTGATGTTCTTGCTGGAGACGAGTCCAGTGAGGCCCTTGTAGAGCTTTTCGATGATGGAGTCGCGGTACTTATTCACCGCAGTCATGTCAATCGACTGGAAAGTGGCGTTTACTCCGTAGGCACCAGCCTCGCGGGTCACGTCAGCTACCTCGGCGGAGTGCAACAGCGCCTTGGTTGGAATGCAACCACGGTGCAGGCAGGTGCCACCTAGCTTGTCACGTTCGATGAGCGCAACGCTCATACCGAGTTGCGCTCCTCTGAGGGCCGCAGCGTAACCGCCGCTACCGCTACCGAGGATTACCAAGTCAAAGTTGTGGTCGGCCATAGTAATTGCTCCAAATTCTCGCCAAACAGACCAATCCTAATACCTTTGGGGTTTAGGAATGCTTTGTCATTTCAATCATGGTGCGAATCATCACACCGGTTGCTCCAGATGGGTAAACCGAGTATGGGGCGAAGTCGTTATTGCCACTCGATGCAATATCTAGGTGTGCCCAGCTGGCATCTTTGGGAACGAATTCAGATAGGAAAATCCCTCCGATCAGCATTCCACCGGCTCGGTTTCCAATTTTGACGTTTGTCATGTCCGCCAGTTCAGAGTTCAAAAGCTCGCGCAACTCGCTCGGCATTGGCATGTGCCACAACAGCTCTCCGGTCTTTTCTGCCGCATGCTTAGCAAGTTCAACGGCCGCACCGCTTCCCATAAGACCCGCGTAACGGTGGCCCAGTGCGATGGTGGCCGCACCGGTCAGGGTAGCGATGTCGATGATGTGGTCGGGGGACAGCTCGGATGCGAGGGCTAGACCATCGCCGAGGACCAGGCGACCTTCTGCGTCGGTGTTAAGCACCTCCACGGTCTTACCATTGCGAAGCGTTAGGACATCGCCTGGACGCGTTGCCTCGCCACTTGGCATGTTTTCGGCCAAGCACATAAAGCCCGTGATGTCAGCCTTCACGCCAAGTTGAGCTGCTGCAACTACTGCTCCGAGCACGGAGGCTGCACCGGCCATGTCGTACTTCATGCCAACCATTGACTCGGCAGGCTTTAGCGATAAGCCACCAGTGTCGAAAGTAATGCCCTTACCCACCAGCGCGAAGTGCTTTCCGCCACCGCGGTAAGTCAGCTTGACCAGGCGCGGTGGGCGCACCGAACCCTTGCCTACGCCCAGGATGCCGCCGCAGCGTTCTTTTTCTAACTTCTTCTCATCCCAAATCTCAACCTCGATCGGAAGCCCCTTGGCAAGCGCTTTTGCCTCTTGGGCTAGCTTGTCTGGCCAGAGCTCATTGGCCGGGAGATTGATCAGTTCCCGAATCGCGACGATGGTCTCGGCAACCTTTATCACGAGTGATAGGTCAACCTGTTCCGGGCAGACAATCAAAACTTCTAAATTCGAAGCAGAATCCTTTTTGAATTGGGATGGGGTCTTCTGCCCCAGCACTGCACCTTCTGCGAAAGATTTTGCCTCTTGCGCATCCTTCGCAACCAGAACTAGTTGAGCTTTGTCGCTCGCTGCCCTCACCGCTGCCGCAGCAAAGTCGGATGGTTTGTAAATTGAACCGACGCCTATAACGAGTGCGACGTTTTGCCCAACCAGGATTCTTGCCGTGCTCCCTGGCTTCTTATCTGCCTTGTGAAGGTCAAGAAGTTGCTGGGTAATTCCGTGTTCAGACGTTAGCAGTCCAGAGTCCGAGAGCGGAATAGCAAACTGGTGTGGAGTGGTTGGAGAAGAGGTTGCGGAAGCGACTTTAATCATTCTTCAAGCTTAGGTGAGTTAGTATCGGGCCATGGCAGAGCTGTATCGAGTTTTCGAATCTGAGACCGAAATCAAGGGTCTTCCGATGCTTGCCATGCTGTCCGGCTTCACTGATTCCGGGCAGACCATTTCTCAGCTGTCGGAGCACCTTTTTGCTCACCTAGACAACGAGTTGTTGGTTCGATTCAGCAATGACGAGCTGCTGGACTATCGCTCTAGACGGCCACTGCTCTACTTTGAGAAAGACCACATAGATTCCTATGAGCCTCCGGTCCTTGGTCTTTATTTGGTTTATGACGAAGCAGGGAGCCCATTTCTACTCCTCGAAGGCTACGAGCCCGATTTCAAGTGGGATGCCTTTGCAGAGGCGGTTGGGGACTTGGTCGATCGGTTCGAGGTCTCCTCAATGACGTGGGTGCACTCAATTCCATTCCCGATCCCACACACTCGCCCAGTTGGTATCACTGTCTCGGGTAACCGTGCTGACCTCGTCGAGCGCTTTTCCGAGTGGAAACCTCAAACTCAAGTACCTGGCAATGTCATTCACCTGCTGGAGTACCGGCTTGGTAAGACCGGATTGGCAACCACGGGCTTTGTTCTCCTAGTGCCGCATTACCTTGCGGATAACGAGGTTCCGGCAGCCGCTCTGAGTGGTCTGGAGCTAATTACTGCCGCCACCGGCCTGGTGTTTCCGACCGACGAGATTCGGGAGCGTGCAACGAAGTTTGCTCTGAAGGTCAATGCTCAGCTCGAGGAGAATGCCGAACTGGCGAAGCTGGTTGCCACCTTGGAGCAAAGCTACAGCTCGGGCTCAGGCCCATCAAGGTCCCCAATCGGTAAGCCTCAGACGGCACCGCCCAGTGCAGATGAAATCGCCGAAGAGCTCGAGAAGTACCTTGCAAACATGTCAAAAGACGAACCGACCGCGGAATAAACTCAAGCACTTCTTCGTTATTTACACCATCACGCCAGATTTAGTGGCATAATTAGCACCTAAACCCTTTCAGGTCCTGCGACTTGACAAGGGTTTAAAGTCTGCCTAAAAAAGAGGTCCATCATCGCAACTGTATCCAAGGCCAAAGCCAAAGCAACCAAGCCTGCCGGCAAGGCAAGCAAGGCCAAGTCCGTTGTCGCCGATGATGAAGAAGAGGACATCGACGATGAAATTGAACTGGAGTCAGTCGATCTAATCGTCGCTGAGGTGCAGGAAGCTGGAGAACCAGCTGCCGAGGAGCACAAGGACGATGAAGCCGAGCCGGCCGTTGACCTTGCGGCTTTACCTTCTGACGTCCTAGTTCTCAGTGATGACGATGACGACATCCCGGCCCAGAACCTAACTATTTCCGGCGCTACTGCCGACCCGGTGAAGGACTATCTGAAGCAAATCGGTAAGGTTGCGCTGTTAAACGCGGAGCTCGAGGTTGAACTAGCCAAACGCATTGAGGCCGGTCTGTTTGCTGAGGAAAAATTAGCGACCTCAAAGAATCTTGCTCCCGCCGAGAGACGCGACCTAACCTGGGTAGTTAAGGACGGCGCGCGTGCCAAGAGTCACCTGCTTGAGGCGAACCTCCGTTTGGTAGTCTCCCTGGCGAAGCGCTACACCGGACGCGGCATGCAGTTTTTGGACCTGATTCAAGAGGGAAACCTCGGTCTAATCCGCGCTGTCGAGAAGTTTGACTACACCAAGGGATACAAGTTCTCAACCTACGCAACCTGGTGGATTCGCCAGGCCATCACACGTGCCATGGCAGACCAGGCCAGAACCATTCGTATCCCGGTTCACATGGTCGAAGTGATCAATAAGTTGGCTCGCGTTCAGCGCCAGTTGCTGCAAGATCTTGGTCGCGAACCGACCCCGGAAGAGTTGGCTGCCGAGTTGGACATGACCCCGGAGAAGGTCGTAGAGGTACAAAAATACGGTCGCGAGCCGATCTCACTCTCCACCCCGCTGGGCGAAGATGGTGACAGCGAGTTCGGCGATCTTATTGAAGACACCGAGGCAGTTGTACCGGCTGATGCTGTTGGTTTCACCATGCTGCAGCAGGAGCTAGAGCGCGTTTTGGACTCGCTTCACCCAAGAGAGGCCGGAGTCATTCGCTCCAGATTCGGATTGGGTGACGGTGTTCAGATGACGCTGGATCAAATTGGCGAGAAGTTCGGCGTTACTCGAGAGCGTATCCGTCAAATTGAGTCCAAGACGATGTCCAAGTTGCGTCACCCCTCGCGCTCACAGCTTCTTCGAGACTATCTAGATAGCTAATGCGCACTTTCCTGGCGATGGCGCTCGGGAAAACGACTCGTTTTCTTCTGCGTCTAGTTAGACGCGGCGGAGGCTCGGCACTGCCGGGAACGATTGCGGCGACAATCCAGCCCAAACTGCTGGAACGGGCAATTCAATCTGCCCCCTTGGGTCTGGTTGTCGTTAGTGGCACAGCCGGTAAATCGAGCACCACCAACCTCGTGGTCTCTCTGCTGCGCGCCCATGGCCTAAAGGTATTCACAAACCCATCCACCGCAAATATTCGACAGGGCTACTACGCATCGATCCTGCAATTTGGCAATCTCCGTGGTCAAATCGACGCTGACATAGTTGTTCTAGAGTGGGACGAGGGTCACGGTGCGGCCTTAGCTAGTGACCTGAAGCCCAGATTGAGCATCATCACTAATGTTTTGTCAGACCAGTTAGATCGATTTGTGGATCCGGTCTATGTTCAAGAAAAGCTCGCCGAGATTATCAATAATTCGCAGCTAGTGATTGCTAATCGCGACGATAAGAATGTCGCACAAATCGCCGCCACGCATTCCGAATGTTACGGCTTTGGCCTAGCTGCCGACTTGGTTGAGTCGGGCCCGCACTACGCCATTAACTTTGGCGAGCATCCCGAGCTTTCAGCATCTTCACTGATTCGAGCTGCTACCGCAGAGCGCTTGCTAATAATGCTCAAGGGTCTTGATCTTGAAATCGCCGGCAATTTCGAGAACCTGTCCCAGGCGATGAACACTGCGGCCGCTGTGCTAGCCATTGACTGCCTAATCGACATAGATAGGGAGCTGGCGGCTCACACCATCGAGGCGTTGCCGCCGGTCTTTGCCCGCGATGAGATGACAGTAATTAGAAATCGATCTGTGCGCTTGATGCTGGTCCAGAACCCAACCAGCTTTCAAATTAATCTCGACAAACTCAAATCGACACCCCACCCGATCATGTTGATGGCGGGTAGAGACATCCATGACCCCAGCTGGCTTTGGACCGTCGATTTCCGGAACTTGGATTATGTGGATGTGGTCTCTGGATTTAATGCCCATGAACTAGCTCTCCGGCTGCATTATGCGGGCGTCAAGGTCAGACAGGTTGAGCCTAAAATCGACGAGGCGAATGAACACTTCGCGAATCTCGCGGGGGATGAACCAACAATCGTGTTTTCGGCGGACGCCATGCGTCGCACCCGGAGATACCTAGGGCTGGCGAAATGATCAAACTAGCGAGTTTTAGACCAGAGTATTTCGACAATAACGGCGACCAGGCAAACATTGCGGTTCTCGGCTCTCACCTGGAGGCCATGGGTAACCAAGTCGAGGTAACTACCAACTGCCTGAATTCAGATTTCCTGCTGATTGGGGATAGTTCAATCGCAGCACACGCTCATTTCGAAACCGAACTTTTAGGGCTTGTACCAGAGCTGAAATCGAGGCTCCAAACTGGTAAACCGACGCTATTGGTCGGGCGAAGCTGGGAGTATTTGGCGCCCTTATTGGGAGTCCCAACTCAGCATGGCGATCGCATCTCTAAGTTCCTGAAACTGAGCACCCCGGGACACGAAGTGATTGGCTACCACAATTCGACACTGGTCGAGCCCAGGTTCTTCTTGTCCGGGGCCTTTGTAGGGACAACCTTATTTGGGCCTCTGCTGGCGAAGAACCCAAGCATTTTGAAGCAGTTAGCTCAGGCGCTGGGGGTTGAACTTGCCGGGGAGTTTTTCGAGGAAAGTGCAAAGCTCGCAAATTTAGTTCGCGAGACTACTACCTTTTAGAAAGATCTTCCGACTGATCATGCCAAGAGACGGTGATTGGCTCTAGCTTGCTCTTGTTTGCATTGCCGTGATGGGCGCAGAACAATAGCTCACCGGTTTCAAGTTCGACACGAATGTAGGCCTGAGCGCCGCAAACATCACAGCGGTCGGCAGCTACTAGGCGAGAGGTTTCTTTTAGATCTTCCATTTGCTTACATTCAACCACCAAGAGCCGACAATTCAGTCCCGGTTTCCTTCAGTTTCGCTAACTGCGAAGTGGCAAGCCCTAAATAGCTCTATCAGCGGTTAGATTTCCCGAGTGGAAACCTATTCAGCTAGACACCTCTCGGTCCTTGAGGGTTTAGAGGCAGTTCGCAAGCGCCCCGGAATGTACATCGGCTCTACCGATGCCCGCGGTTTGATGCACTGCCTCTGGGAAATTATCGACAACTCTGTCGATGAAGCTCTAGCCGGACATGGTGATCTGATTGAAGTCGAGATATTTGAGGATGGCTCAATCGAAGTGCGCGATAGCGGACGCGGTGTCCCGGTGGACATCGAGCCCAGAACCGGGCTGAGCGGTGTAGAGGTTGTCTACACCAAATTGCACGCCGGTGGAAAGTTTGGCGGCGGCTCCTATGCCGCATCAGGCGGTCTTCACGGTGTTGGCGCTTCCGTAGTCAATGCACTGTCATCAAGATTGGATGTGCAGGTCGATCGCGACGGTGTGACCCATGCGATGTCCTTCAAGCGCGGAGAGCCGGGGCGTTTTTCCGGCGAGGGGCCAGATGCGAAGTTTGAACCATTTGTCGACGGTAGTGAGCTCACCAAAGTTGGAAAAGTCGCCAAGGGTGTCACCGGAACGCGAGTTCGCTACTGGCCAGACCGGCAGATTTTTGAGACATCAGCTGCCTTCTCGCTAGAGGACCTCGCCAATCGGCTTCGCCAGACCGCCTTCCTAGTGCCGGGCCTGCGTCTAAAGGCCCATGAACACGCTACCGGAGCGAACTTGGATTACCGGTTCGAGGGTGGCATTGCCGAGTACGCCGAACATCTTGCGAAAGATGTTGCAGTCATGCCGACCAAGCGAATTCAATTCAAGTCCTCGTTTTTGGAGACTGTTCCGGTGCTTGACGAAGCAAATGGCGCCATGGTTTCCAAAGAGGTCGAGCGCGAGTGTTCGGTCGACATTGCCCTTCGCTGGGGAAACGGTTTTGACACCGAGCTTCGATCGTTTGTGAACATCATCTCAACGCCTAAGGGCGGAAGTCACCAAGCCGGTTTCGAACAGGCGTTAATTAAGTCCTTCCGTTCGGTAATCGAAGCCAACGCCAGAAAGCTCAAAGCAACCGGGCTCAAGATTGAGCGCGAGGACTTGCTCGCCGGAATCACTGCGGTGGTGACCGTCAGCCTTCCAGAACCTCAGTTCGAGGGTCAAACTAAGGAGACCCTAGGAACTCCCGCAGTGAAGGCCATCGTCGCGAATGGTCTGGGGGTATGGCTAGATAGCTATCTTTCCGGTTCAATTCGCGGCACCAAGCAGGAGGTTGACAATCTCCTGGAGAAGATTGTCAACGAAGCCAAGGCTAGAGTCAGCGCTAGGACACTCAAGGACACCCAGCGTCGGAAGAATGCGCTGGAATCGTCTTCCTTACCCACCAAGCTTGTGGACTGTCGTGCGGATGCAACAGCCGGCTCTGAGCTTTTCATCGTTGAGGGTGACAGCGCTCTAGGAACCGCGAAGCTAGCAAGAGATTCGAAGTTCCAGGCACTGCTGCCGATTCGCGGCAAAATTCTCAATGTCCAAAAGGCTTCGATTGCTGACATGCTGTCCAACACCGAGTGCGCATCAATTATTCAGGTCATCGGTGGCGGCTCCGGCCGAACCTTTGACCTGGACTCGGTTCGGTACGAGAAAATTATCCTGATGAGCGATGCGGACGTCGACGGAGCTCACATCCGCACATTACTGCTGACGCTTTTCTTCAGGTACATGCGACCTTTGGTAGAGGCTGGACGGGTCTATGCCGCAGTGCCGCCGCTACACAGAGTAATGGTGCAATCGGGCAGAACCAAGGAGCCGATTTACACCTATAGCCAGCAGGAGTTGCATGATCTGCTAGCAAGGCTCGAGAAGGCTGGCAAGGTTTATCAAAACCCAATCCAGCGCTACAAAGGTCTTGGCGAGATGGATGCCGATCAGCTCGCGGAGACCACGATGAATCCGCAAAATCGCATGCTGCGCCGAATCACCGCCAAGGATGCACAGGCTGCCGATGAAATCTTTGAGCTACTCATGGGCAACGAGGTTGCACCGAGACGTGACTTTATTGTGGATTCTGCAGACAGTTTTGACCGAGAGAAGATTGACGCCTAGAAGGCACTGCCGACGTAACTCTCAACCGAGGACCCAGAGCCATCCCTGCGAGTATCGACCGCTGGCGTGGCAATCGGCCGCTCATCAAGGTCAAATAGCTGGGGTGATGAGGATGCAAGGGCTGCGAAATACAACTGGTCCTCGCCCTTTAGGAACTTGTGGCATCTCACGCCCATAGCTCCGCGACCCTTGCGCGGGAACGCCTTCAGCTCAGTCAGTTTTACGCTGCCAGCATCTGTGCCACCAAGGGACATTGAGGAATTCGAAACGGTGACGACAACCGCTTCATCGCTCGGCACTCCAAAGTAGATTGCCCTACCACTTTGAATGTTCATTCCAGCCATACCCCCGGCGGGAAGTCCTTGCGGCCTGACACTATCGGCTGGGAAAACCAGGAGGTTTCCCTCACTCGTGATGAAGATTAGCTCTGCTGCATCGTCAGCGATAGCCACACCTACGACCTCATCGAGATCCTTAAGGGTAATCAGCGAAACCTCTTGCTTATCTGGCAGCGGACCGGTGAATCGCTTTACAGTTCCTTGAGCGGTCCCCAAGGCGTAGGTTTCATCTGAGCGCCAATTGATCACTGCGACAACACGCTTGGGGGTTCCGATGATCTCCTCAGGTTCCGGCAGCTGTGGGCTGACCCCAGCCGAAGCCGAGGGAAGGTCAGCAACGTGAACGGCGTGAGCTATCCCATCGCTGGTCACCAAACCAATGTCAGAGCGGGTCGTGGTTGACAAAACACTTAGCTTGGCGTCTTGAAGATCAAGTGGGGGAGTGCTGGTGCGGAAGATCTTTCCGCTGGGCGTTATGCACACAAACGTGGGCTCATCCTCCAGCTGGGTGACCACCGGTGCCTTCTTGACCATCACCATTCCCGAAGCATCAATCAGTTGAGTTCTGCGAGCGCCACCGTACTTTTCCGAAACCTCTTCGAGCTCCTTACGAATCTGAGCTTTAATGCGAGTTTCCGAACTCAAAAGCGCCTGCAGGGCCTCAATTTCCTTGCGCAATTGATCAGCTTCGGCTTGTAGCTCAATGACACTGAA
The DNA here is from genome assembly GCA_041180205.1 of Actinomycetota bacterium. GTDB lineage: Bacteria > Actinomycetota > Actinomycetes > Actinomycetales > Microbacteriaceae > Aquiluna. The sequence goes on from JBEGRX010000021.1 coordinate 11,385, forward strand.
GCGTGTCAGCCTTCTTAGGCGTAGCTCAAGAATATGTTCTGCCTGCAGGTCGCTGAGGTCGAAGACCTGAATTAGGCGAGACTTGGCGGCATCTGCGGTATCACTTGTTCTGATTACCTCGATGATTTCATCGATGTTGAGAACGGCGATCTGAAGTCCCTCTAGCAGGTGCAGCCGAGCATTGCGACGATCGAGGCGGTTACGTGAGCGGCGGCGAACCACCTCCATGCGGTGTCCGAGGTAAACGCCAAGTAAATCAATGACTCCAAGTTGCTGCGGTCGGCCAGCGACTAGGGCGATGTTGTTGATGCCAAAGGTCTCTTCAAGCGGGGTGAAGCGGTATAGCGCTTCGAGTACCGAGTCTGGGTCGAACCCGGTCTTCAGTTCAATAACAAGTCGCAGGCCATTCTCTCGGTCGGTAAGGTCTACGACGTTGTGAATGCCCTCCAATTTTTTGGAGTTGACTGCATCCCGGATTTTGTCAACGACTCGTTCCGGTCCAACCAGATAGGGCAGTTCAGTGACTACCAAGCCCGTTCGTCTCGGACCCACCGTTTCGATGGAAACCTTGGCGCGAGTTTTTATTGTTCCCTTGCCTTGCGAATACGCCTCGAGTAAGCCATCTGCAACCAGTGCCACACCTCCGGTGGGGAAGTCCGGACCTGGCATGACCTGCATGATTTCTTCGAGTGAAACCGCCGGGTTGTCGATCAGCAGCATCAGCGCCGAAATCACCTCGCGAAGATTGTGCGGTGCCATGTTGGTTGCCATTCCAACTGCGATTCCAGCCGCTCCATT
>JBEGRX010000022.1:0-12088 GCA_041180205.1 Actinomycetota bacterium
CACGGGTCGCTGAGGTTGCCGGCTGGCTTTCACCAAATCCCGGCGGTGTTGGTCCAATGACCAGGGCGATGCTTTTGAAGAACGTTGTGCTGGCCGCTCAGAACTGAGATCTAATCGCCCAGAGGTCTGGGAAAACCGGGTTAAACAAAGTGCTTGCGAGGTAGCCCGCACCGGCAGAACCACCAGTTCCCATTTTTCTACCGATGGTTCGCTCAACCATCTTGACGTGGCGGTAGCGCCACTCCTGCAGTCCTTCATCAAAGTCAACCAGTGATTCGGCAACCATGGAGGCCTCCGGGTCGGATCTGTGAAGCTCAATCAGAACTTTTTGAACCGCTTCATTTGGCTCCCAGGCCTTTGTAACATCGCGCTCAAGCACGTCTTTCGGCATTGCCATTCTGGAGTTGAAGTAGTGCAGCGCTGAGTCCCACAGCGAAGGTCTCAGCATCGCGGCCTCGACCCTAGCCCTAGCTTCAGAGCCCGGCATCAAATGCTCTGCCATGCCCATGCCACTGCCCTTGTCGGCCTTAGCACCGGCCTGATCGCGACGCCCTAAGACTGCCTCCAGCTCTCTGAATTGGGCGGACTGAAAACCAGATGCGCTGGTGAGTCTGGCCCTAAAGGAGTTGAACTGAAGCGGGGTCATAGTTTCCAAAATGTCGAGTTGTGAGACACAGGTCTTCATGATGGTGCGCACGCGACCGAGCAGCGCTAGCGAGCGGTGGGTGTCACCTTGGGTGAGCGAGACTTGCGCCGCCCCCAATTCGTGGAGGATCTGCTTGAACCAAAGCTCATATACCTGGTGGATGGTAATGAACAGCAGCTCATCGTGTTCTGGCCCATCGCTGAGCGGCTGCTGCAGGGTGAGTAGCTCATCGACCTTGAGGTATGAGATGTAGCTGACGTGTTTATCGTGGGTCATGTGACGCGGTTCCCATCTAGCTGAACTTGTCGGTATTCACCAGAAGCAACCAGGTCACGTAGTCTGGCAAAGCCGTCGTAGACCTCGGTGTAGCTGGTGGCAAGTGGGGATATGGCGAGGCGAATAGCTCCCGGTTCGCGGTAATCGGGTATCACATTTTTGAGCTTGCGAAGTGCGACAGCAATTTGCTTGGCATCCTTGTGAATCACGATGATATGGCCGCCTCGTTTCTTAGCATCCCTTGGTGTTCCAAGGGTGAAACCAAGGGGCGCCAGCCAAGCATCAAAGAGCTCGATCATCAGGTCGGTGCCCTTGGCTGCTTTTACCTCAATGTTTTTTATGCCGGCCTCTTCAATCATCGAGAAAGCCACTTCAACACCGCGAATTCCGATGATGCTCGGGCTGGCGATCTGGAAACCGCGAATGCCCATAGCTTTCTCGTAGAACGGACCCATTGCAAACTGCTGCTCATTTGAGAACCAACCCTGAATTGGTATCTGGAGCTGATCCTGCAGTTCTTGGCGAATGAACATCCAAGCCGGTGAACCAGGGCCCGAGTTACCGTATTTATAAGTGCAGCCAACCGCGAGATCGACACTGTTGGCATCGAACTGCAGGTCAATGGCACCGGCGGCGTGTGAACAATCCCAGATCACAAGTGCCCCGTATTTGCGCGCGACAGCCGTGATGCCCTTAATGTCTGGCCTACCACCGGAGCGATACTGAATCGCCTGCAGGGTTACAAAAGCGACATCTTCACTCAGATGCTTCTCCAGCTCCTGGGGGCTAATCAGCTCGCAATCATGTTCAACATCAACCGAACCCGGCCCACCCATACCGTCGTTGTTCAGGGTGATTAGGTTGAGTCCAAGTTGCTGGGCAATACCGGCGAGGATATAGCGGTCGGTGGGGAAGTTTGCCGAGTCGATGATTACAGTCTTGCGACCAGGTCTTGCCTTCAGAGCTGCCATGCAAAGTTGGTAGAAGTTCACGCTTGTGGTGTCACAAACCAGGGTCTGACCTTCGGTGGTGCCGAGCACGCTTCTGGCCAGAAGGTTACCGGCTGGCTGAGCCTGGTCAATCCAGTGGCTCCAGCCGTCCACCAACTCAGTACCCCACTCATCAACTAAGAAGTGGTTGATTGCCTCAACGGTCTGCTTCGGAAGTCGGCCTAAGGAATTGCCATCTAGGTAGCAGAGGTCTGGGTCGGTTATGACGAATTGGTCTTTGTAGTGAGCCAGCGGGTCGGCAAAATCGAGCTCTTGAGCAAAGCTTCGTTGCGTTGCCGAGGGCTGGCCATTGGCAGCGCTCATGCCCCCACTCTACAACTAGACCAGCAGCTGGTGCTTGGCTAGCTCGGCATAAAGTGGTGTGGTTTTCACGAGTTCCGAGTGGGTTCCAGAACCAATTACCCGGCCACGCTCTAACACGATGATCTGATCGCTGTCCACCACTGTGGAGAGTCGGTGCGCGATTACGATCAAGGTGCGATTCTTGGCAACGGCATCAATCGCCTCGCGCATGCGCTGCTCGTTTGGGCCATCAAGTGCACTGGTTGATTCATCGAGCAAAAGTATCGGGGGAGCCGCTAGCAGTGCTCTTGCGATTGCCAATCTTTGACGTTCGCCACCGGATAGCATGATGCCGTTTTCGCCGACCTCGGCATCTAAGCCCTTGACATCTCGATTTAGCACTTCGGTCAGGTTCACCATTGCCAACACTTCGCGAAGATCATCATCAGATGCCTCGGCACGACCAAGCAGCAGGTTCTCTCGAATCGATCCGGCAAGCACCGGCGCATCTTGTTCGACATAACCAATCTGAGAGCGCAGGGTGTCCAGTGATAGCTGTTTGACATTTGTGCCATCGAGCAAAATTTCGCCAGCAGTTGGTTCATAGAAGCGTTCCAGCAGCGAGAAGATGGTCGACTTTCCGGCCCCGGATGGGCCAACGAGTGCAACCCTGCTACCGCGAGGAATTTCGAATGAAACATCTTCCAGAATCGGCTTTGGTTCTTCTCCTTCACCCGGTTCATAGTGGAAAGAAATCTTGGAGAACTCCACCGCGTTGTCGCCTTGGCGCTGAAGCACCCCCTCGCCCTGGACCTCTTCGTGGATCACCATGATTTCTTGGATTCGTGCCAGTGCACCAAGCGCGCTCATCACCGATGAGTAGGCACCAAAGGCCGAGATAAGCGGGCCGACCATGAAAAACAGCAAAATCACAAATGTGACCAAGCTGGATATTGAAGTCGCCCCGGTGGCAACTCGTAAGCCACCTAGCCCGAGCACCACAATGAATGCGGTGTTGAAAGCAATTTGAGCAATCGGGGCAACGATTGCACTGAGCTTTGCGATCTTTACGCCCTGGTCATAGGCCGCCGCGGCATCTTTATCGATTGCCTGTGCCTCCCGGGATTCGGCACGGGCAGCACGAATGGTTCTAATTGCCCCTAGGGCTCGCTCGACGGATGCGCTCATTGCGCCAACTTTTTGTTGAGCCTTGGTAGTCGCACTGCGCAGCTTGCGTCCGGTGGTTGCAATGGCGGTGATCGCCACAAATACCACCAGTAGCGTCGAACCCAAAAGAATCGGGTCTATAAATGCCATCAGAATAACAGCGCCCAAGAACTGCAGTAACCCTCCAACCGCGTCTACTAGCCCCTGGGTTAATACTGATTTCAAAAGCGTTGAATCTGCACCAACGCGAGAGACCAGGTCTCCAATTCTTCTGCGGTCATACTCTTTGATCGGTAGACGCAACAGTCTGGAAACCAGCTTCTTTCTCGTGCCGAGCACAACTCCCTCGCCGGTGCGGTAGAGCAGGTAATACTGAAATCCATTGATCAGTGCTGCGCTAAACAGCAGCACCACAATCCCGATGGCAAGGTTTGTGAACTCCTTGCTTTGCTCAACGGCCGAAATTACCTGACCCATTAGAAGCGGTTGTCCCAGTGAAAGTAGCGACGAGACAATGGAGAGTACTAAAGCGAGAATTAGCGCCTTTTTGTGATCAGCAAGATATGGCAGCAGGTCTTTTAGATTTGCCCTTGGACCTTTGTATTCTCTTGACCTTGGGTTCTCGGTCGGATCGCGATAATCGCTCAATTTACGCCTCTAGTCTGATCATTGGATTCCCGAAAATTGCCTCATTGAGCAGGTAATTCAGCTCGGGCAGGGCCAGGGCCCTGGTGTATGAGGTGTTTAGCGTGAACCTCTCATAATCTAACCCTTCAATGACCTCAAACACTCTGGCATCCAAAACTGTCAGAAACATCAAAGTTGTGTTGGCAACCTTTGGGAAATCTCGGTAACTCTTGCCGCAGCCAAACCCAAAGACTCGGATTGCGATATCGGCTATTTCGGGTTTGCACTTTTTCACAAGCCCCTGGTCTTGAACCTTGATCAGTGGGCGCAGGCTGTCTTGGCGCTGCCAAATCTGAAAGCAGGTTCGCAAGTCGTTATTCACTCCGATGCGTTCTCCGGCGTCGGTGACGTAATTCACCGCCACATCTTGGTCAGCGATTAGGTGAAAGCGACGATCCAGTCGATTCTGCACCGACCACTTTCGCCACGATCTGGGAACCAGAAAGGCAATGTATGCGCTGTGATTAGCGGCGTGGTTGAAGAATGGGATTGAGAGTGAGTTATTTCTCCCAAAAGGCGGGTTCGAAATCGTAACCAAGTCCGTGCCCTTTGGATTGTGACTGAGAAAATCTGCGCTCTTTACCTTCGGGTGCTTGGGGTAGAGATCGACCGCTTGAATCCTTTCGGCGCCGAGTGACTCGAGCGCTGAAACAAAAGCGCCGTTTCCGCCAGCCGGTTCTAAAAACGCTCTTTCTGACCCGGTGATTGAGATTAGCTGCCTGCTGAGCTCGAGTGCCAGATCCTTCGGGGTGTAGTACTGCTCGACACCGGTCTTACGACGATTGCCTAGCTTCTCCATTTGAGAAAGATATCAAGAATTCGAGTTCACGAAGAACCAATCGTTGAACCTTGTACCTATTTGGCAGAAAGCCTTTCGGAAGCGGTCTTGCGCGAACCAGACGCGGTCTGAAGGCTGCCAACTTTTCCGAACCCAAACGGTGGCATGTTGACGTAGATGTTCTCGGTTTTTGACTTGTCAATAACGTAAGTTTCGTGCCAGATGCCAACCGCATCGGTCGCCATCGCCGCCTTGTTGTATGCCTTCCACGCTGGAAGGTGCTCAGAATCTTTGGATTTTGAGTAGGAGATTAATTTTTCGGCGCTTTCCCAATACTGAACCAGGATGATGGTTCGCGAGAACCACATTTGATAAGACAAAAACCCTAACTCTCGATTGATGTGCAACTCCTTAAGCATTTTTGGCATGGCAGCAAATACCGGCAGCCAACGATGGATTGCAAACCAATTGTTGATTCGCATGCCTATAAGAAAGAGCACAAAATCACCCTCTGGCACCGCCGTCAATCTTTCTTTGCTTACTTTCGTCATCTCTCGAGCCCATCTGTCTATAAAACCAACAATAGGGGTGCTTGCCCATTTGGATCAGCTTGTTTCCACAGGCATAAATTGCCCCTGAATCCCGAGTCTGCATGCAGAGGCGATATGCAACATGATCTTGGATGCTGGGTAACACCTGGTGTTTTGATAGTCTGAAACGCTGCCCAGATTTTGGGCCTGAAATGGAGACAAAGTTGTCAAACAATGTTGAGCGTGAGTCGGTTATTCGCGCGCGTTCCCTGACTAAAAAATATAAAGATTTTGTTGCGGTGGATGGCATCGACTTTGACGTCTACCGAGGGGAGTCTTTTGGGCTCCTGGGCCCAAATGGTGCCGGTAAGTCGACCACTATGAAGATGATCACCTCGGTGTCCCAGCGCAGCTCTGGTGAGCTGACCATTTTGGGAAAAGAGCCAAACGATCAAGGGCCTGAGATTCGCGCTCACCTTGGTGTGGTGCCGCAAAAGGACATGCTCGATAGAGAGCTCAAGGTCTGGGAAAACCTGGTTACATATGGCCGATACTTCGGACTGCCTCGCAAGTGGCTAAAGGCCAAAGTCGAGGAGCTGTTGGAATTCGCTCAGCTGACCGATAAGCGCAACGAAAAGGCGGATGACCTCTCAGGTGGTATGCAACGCCGGCTGGCAATTGCCCGCGGTTTGGTAAACGAACCAGAGATCTTGTTGCTCGATGAGCCAACCACCGGTCTGGATCCTCAGGCTAGGCACATCCTGTGGGATCGACTATTCCGCCTCAAGGAGCAGGGCGTCACCCTGGTGCTCACCACTCACTACATGGATGAGGCCGAGCAGCTATGTGACCGCATCATCGTGATGGACAAGGGCAAGATCATGGCCGAGGGCTCGCCTGCCGAGCTCATTCGCGACTACTCCTCGAAGGAAGTGGTCGAACTTCGCTTCGGAACCGATAAAAACGAAATCGTAGCCAAGCAGCTTGAGGGCAGGGGAGATCGCCTAGAGCTTTTGCCAGACCGAATTCTGATCTACACCGAGCAGGGCGAAGCCCTGCTTACCTCGATTCTCGAATCAGGACTGCACCCGGTAACTTCGCTGGTGCGCAGGTCCTCGCTTGAGGATGTGTTCTTGCGACTAACCGGTAGGACGTTGGTCGACTAATGACACTCGAATTTAAGCCTGGAAGCGTGGTGGATACCAAGCGCGCTGTGCGCTTTGGTGCTTGGCGAGTCGCCGAATACCGCTTTTACTCGATGAGTAAGTGGATGGCTTCGGTCATCGCCTTCGGCCTAGGAAATCCAATCCTGTACCTAATTTCTGTAGGTTTAGGCATTGGCGCGTTGGTCGATGCCAACACCGGTGGTGGTGGAATTTTGGGAGTTCCATACATCCAATTTGTTGCACCGGCATTGTTGGCTTCGGCGGCAATTCAAGGTGTGATGGATGAGGTCACCTTCCCAACTATGGATGGTTTTGTTTGGGACAAGTTGTTCTTTGCAATCAATGCCACCAGTGTCTCGGCACGGCAGATTGCCGACGGTGTGATGATTGTCGCGCTCGGCCGCGGACTGTTCACCACTTTGATGTATTTGGGAGTGTTGCTGGCCTTTGGTGCGGTTCCGCTAACCAGCGTTGTCCCACTGCTGCTCTCTTCGATGCTCGCCGCCTGGGGATGGTCTTCGGTGATGTTGGCCATCACCGCTCGACTCGAGCGCGATGAGGGTTACTTTGCCTTGATTGGTCGTTTCGTAATTGCTCCAATGTTCCTGTTCTCAGGAACCTTCTATCCCCTTGAACAAATGCCGATTTACCTCCAGCCACTGGGTTGGATCTCGCCACTTTGGCACTCGGTTCAGCTCGGTAGACACCTGTCATACGGCATGGAGCTGGCGGACGGCATGTTCTTTGTCCACCTCGGCTACCTTGCAATCATGGGCATCGTTGGGATGCGATTCGTCTATCCAAAGTTCAAAGAGAGGTTGTCGCGATGATCACTCAGGCTTTGATTACTCAGGCGGTCGCTATCGCCGAGAGACGCGCAAAGCGCCCGGGGGCTTCGGTTTACTCGGGTCGCGCCATGGTGATGATTGAGCGTGCGCTGTATGCAGCCAAGAGCTCAAACTGGCTAATTATCGTCTCCGGGTTTGTTGAGCCCGTGCTTTATCTTTTGGCATTTGGCTTTGGTATTGGCCAGCTAATTGGCGACATCCAAGACGGCAATGGCAACCCAGTCAGCTATGCGGCCTACATCGCACCTGCGCTGTTGGCAACCAGCGCCATGAATGGTGCGCTTTATGACGCAACCTGGAATGTGTTCTTCAAGATGCACTTCGGCAAGGTCTACCAGGTGATGCTGTCCAGTTCTCTCGGTCCGATGGATGTTGCCCTGGGTGAAATCTCTTGGGCGTTGATTCGCGGCGCTACCTACTCAATCGGCTTTATGGCTATCGTGACTCCACTTGGCCTGGTTACCAATGCCTGGGGTCTGCTCGCGATTCCAGCGGCAACCCTGATTGCGTTCGGATTTGCCTCGATTGGCATGGCAATCACTTCTTATATGAAGAACTTCCAGCAGATGAACTGGGTGAACTTCTTCCTCTTGCCTATGTTCTTGTTCTCGGGAACCTTCTTCCCGGTGAGCGTGTATCCAGAGTGGATTCAGGTAATCGTCAAGGCGCTTCCCTTGGCTCAGGGAGTTGACCTGGTGCGCTCGCTGATGCTGGGAGTGATGGATGTGGCAGTGCTTGGGCACATTGCCTATTTCATTGTGATGATTGCCCTGGGGCTAACCTTCACGACGGTGCGACTAAAAGCACTGTTTATGAGGTAACTACCAAAAGACCGCTAGCACCACATTCAAGATGGTGAGCAGACCGATTGCGCCAAATGCCTTGGCCGATACGGTCTGCTTCTTCTTGAAGTGAAGAACCAAAATCAGAATCAGGGTAACCACTAGCGACTTCACGCCGATCTTCATGTGGTTGAGTTCGTCGTTCCATGCCATCATGGCCATCCACTCGCGAACCCCCACCAGCAAAACTCCAGTGATCAGCATGGTCCAAGCACCGTGAACCATGGCCGGAACTATGGTTGCAACACCCTTGCCCATGGCCTTCATCTGGGTCAAAAAGCCCCCCAAAAGCGAGGCGAGACCAATGAAGTGGAGAACGATTAGCGAGTTGAGAATGAATTCGGCAGTTGGTTGCATGATGCTCCTTTGAACACCTTCAGCCTAGCGTTTGTGAAAGTTGGAAGCTTTAGCGCAGGTTTGCCATGGTCAAGGCAGCCTGCACGGCTTCCTTGCCCTTGTCTTCCTTGGAACCTTCGAGGCCAGCTCTGGCTAGCGCTTCACTCTCGTGATTCACGGTTAGTAGGCCAAAGCCGATTGGAACTCCGTAATCAAGCTGAACTCTGGTGAGACCATCGGTGGCGGAATTGCAGACAAAGTCGAAGTGTGGTGTTTCACCCTGTATCACAACACCAAGCGCGATAACCGCGTCAGCTCCCTTTTCGACCGCCCATTTGGCAGCTAGCGGTAGCTCAAATGCGCCCGGCACGGTGTGTTGGATTACCTTGGTTGCGCCTGATGCCTCAAGTTCGCGCAGTGCGCCGGCAACCAATCCGTCCATTATTTGGGTGTGCCAACTGGTTGAAATAACGTAAATCTTCTTACCCGCTGCGCTAGAGCGCAGTTCGGGAGCACCTAAACCACTCACGGTTACAGGTTAGCTGGTAATTGGTGTCCCATGCGTTCGCGCTTTACCTGCAGGTAGCCGGTGTTCTCTTTTGCAAGGCCCACAACCAGTGGCACGGTCTCGTTCACTGGAATACCCGCCTCAACCAAGAAGCTGCTCTTGGCTGGGTTGTTGGTCATCAGGCGAACGCTCTTGATACCAAGGTCGTGCAAGATCGCAACCGCAGCACCGTACTCACGAGCTTCTGAAGGCAGGCCTAGAGCCAGGTTGGCGTCAACGGTGTCGAGACCCTTCTCCTGAAGCGCATATGCCTTTAGCTTGTTCAAAAGTCCGATGCCACGACCCTCCTGGCCACGAAGGTAAATCACAACTCCACCGTTTGGGTCAGCAGCGGCTGCGTCCATAGCGGCCTCGAGCTGTGGGCCACACTCGCACTTGAGCGAACCGAATGCTTCGCCGGTGATGCACTCGGAGTGCAAACGAACCAAAACGTTCTCACCGGTTGGGTTACCGGAAATCAGTGCGACGTGATCAGCTGTGGTTTCGACGTCGTAGTATCCGCGCAGTCTGAAGTCGCCGTGGGTGGTCGGAACGTTTGCCTCAGCCTCAAATCGAATGCGGTTGGCAGGCTGGGCCTGCTTGATCTCGCGACGAGATAGGTGATCCTTCAGATTTGCAATGGTGGTCATAGGAAGTTCAAACCGCTGAGCGGTAGCTAATAATTCCCCAAACCTCATCATTGTTCCATCGTCGTTAACCATTTCAGCCATTAGGGCCACGGGTTGCAATCCGGCAAGCTGCATTAGATCGACGGCAGCTTCGGTGTGACCAGGGCGCTCTAATACTCCGCCGGCCTTAGCGCGCAGCGGAATTACATGTCCTGGACGAATTAGTGAGTCGGCGGTGGAGTTCGGATCTGCCAACACTCTTCCGGTCAGCGCGCGTTCGGCGGCACTGATTCCGGTCGAAGTTCGGCTGGCCGCGTCAACGCTCACGGTGTAGGCGGTGTGGTGTGGGTCTTTGTTGTTCACCCACATCAGTGGAAGCTCCAGCTGATTAGCACGTTCACGGCTCATCGGTGCGCAGATGTAACCAGAGGTGTAGCGGATCATCCACGCCAACCACTCCTGGGTTGCAAATTCGGCGGCGATGATGGCATCGCCTTCGTTTTCACGGTCCTCGGCGTCTGATACCAGAACAGGCTTGCCGGCCTTTAGCGCGGCAATGACCTCTTCAATGCTGGAAAGTTCACTCATTTAAACTTCAAAAGCCTTTCGATGTGCTTCGCGAGCACGTCTGCCTCGACATTGACCTTGTCGCCTGGCTGCTTGTAGCCCAGGGTGGTCACCTCTAGGGTCTCTGGAATCAGCGAGACCGCAATGTGGTCGTCGCCAAGCTCGTTCACGGTCAGCGAGATGCCGTCAATGGTGATCGAGCCCTTCATCACGACATACTTCATCAGATCTGCCGGGATTCGAATTCGAACCCAGTCCCAGTTGTCACTCTTCTCGCGTGAGATTACTTCACCGACGCCATCAACGTGGCCCTGCACGATGTGTCCGCCGAAACGGGTCTCGTGCTGCATGGCGCGCTCTAGGTTAATGACATCGCCAACCTTCACCTCGCTGAGGCTCGATCGCTTTAGGGTCTCCAGCATCACATCGGCGGTAAAAGAGCTGTCATCAATGTCGATTGCGGTCAGGCAGGTGCCGGAGCAACTGATTGAGTCGCCGCGCTTTAGGTCGCTTAGCACCTTGCCGCAGGCAATGGTCAGTCGAATTGCGTCCGGTTGCTGCTCAATGGCGGCAACCTTGCCCAGTTCTTCAATAATTCCGGTGAACATTAGGCCCTCCTGGCTCTAAGGAAAAGATCGTTGCCCAATTGCTCGATCTCGAAAATTTCAAGACGGTGTGCCTCTGCGATGTTGCTGACGCCGATTTCGGATAGCGCGGTCTTGGAACCACCCAAGAGAACCGGCGCCAAATAGATCTGATACTCATCGACCAGGTTTTCACGCTCAAACTGACTGGCCAACGTCGGCCCGCCCTCAACCAACAGGTGCTTCACGCCGCGCGCCCAGAGGTCCGTCAGAGCATCTCCAAGATTTCTGGTTTGTAGGTGGATAGTCGGCGCCCTGTCGTTGAAAATCTTCAAATCAGCGCCAAGATCACTTTGGCCAATCACGACTCGAATTGGCTGGTGTTCGAAATAGCTGCCGTCGGCCTTGCGGGCGGTGAGCTCTGGGTTATCCGCCAGCACCGTTCCGGTCCCAACCGCAATTGCATCAATTTGCGAGCGGGTGATGTGGGTGTGTTCGCGAGATAGCGGACCCGAAATCCATTGGCTGCTGCCATCATTGGCGGCGTTTCGGCCATCGATGCTGCTTGCCCACTTCAGGGTCACATAGGTCCGCTTATGGCGGTTGGCGGTCAGCCAAACCCTGAGTTGCTGATCTGCCTCAGCGACCAAGACCCCTGAGATAACCTCGATGCCAGCATCGCGCAGGGTCTGCGAGCCATTACCGGAAACATCTCCCGGGTCTTGCGATGCAAACACCACACGAGAGATCCCAGCCGCAATCAGAGCCTGCGAGCACGGTCCAGTGCGGCCGGTGTGATTGCAGGGTTCTAGGGTCACGACAGCGGTGAGGTTTGCAGGAGGGTTGGTGCCGTATGCCTCAGAAAGGTTTCTGAGAGCCATTACCTCGGCGTGGGGGGTGCCAGCCCCCTGATGCCAACCTTCAGCGATGATGTTTAAATCTGCATCGAGAATCACAGCGCCAACCTGAGGGTTTACGCCGTGTGCTGGGCCGTTGAGAGCAAGCTCAAGTGACCTGCGCATTGCAGGCTCAAAAACTTGCTGATTCATGACGCCCTTTCGGTAAGCACAGACCGCGGGCGCGCGAGAAAAACGGGTGCAGAGCACCCAGGTTCTTCTCCCATCCGGACTTTAACCGTCGGTATCGGAATTTCACCGATTCAACCGCCTGAGGTCATTTAGCTGGCTGCCAAA
>JBEGRX010000023.1:0-11822 GCA_041180205.1 Actinomycetota bacterium
CGTAATTAAGCATGATTTTGATAACCCCCTACGGGGGAAATAAATTTCGCTGTTAGACGTTGGCTAAATTGCCCGTCAGCTTTTGAGCCAGTCTGCGCAGCAGAATCAGCACGAAAGCCAGCCCCAATCCAAAGATGGTGAAGCCCAAGATATAGAGCGCAACCCCGCTACCGCCAACCTCGGCTGGGTTGAGGAACCAGTATGGCCAGTCGTTGATCAGCAGTCCGCGGATGATGCTAAATGCCACCCAGATATATGGGAAGACCAGAATCCATAGCGCTTTGCGGAAATTGGTCTTGGGACCTTTGACCGAAAGGATGTAGTCCATGGTAATCAGCATTGGGCCGTAGGTGTGGATGATCAGGTTTGGCAGCACTGGCCAGGCATATCCAACATCCTCAGGAGCGACAGCCGAATCCCCAAGTAGCAGGTGGTAACCGGCACCAATCACAATCATGGCGACCGTGGCACCGAGGCGAATCACATTCAGTCTGCTGGTTTCCGATTTGTGATTAACCAAATACAGCCCACTCACAATCAGCACAATGCCGGCAAATATCGACGAGTCAATTGAGAGTTTGGTGAAGTAGTCCCAGGGCCGGAAAAGGTTATTGATTATTCGGTCGGTTACCTGCCAAACCACACTGCCCAAAAGGGCTGCGCCGAGTAGCAACCTAAACCAACCAAATACACCTTTGTATGTCATAACCAGACCCTACTGGTTGGCAAACAAGAATGCCGCGACCGCGTTGAGGAATTCTTGTGGCTTTTCCTCATTTGGAAGGTGTCCGCAGTTTTCAATTACCACCAGTTGCGCATTTGGAAGCTCGCCTGCCAATCGCACCGAATCCGCAGTTGCCACCACCTCGTCGTTGTCTCCGGTAATCACCAGAGTTGGCATGGTTATCGAGAGCAGCTTTTGCTCAACGCCAGTGGCACGAGGCGCCTTATTGAAGTTCCAGAAGGCTTTTTCCCAGCCCGCGATGCTAAGCGGTGCGGTGTATTTGGCTTTCAGCTCCTCGGTTACCAGCGACTTATCGAAGTAGCTGCGATTAAGAAGATCAAGACCCGAAGTTGCAATTGAGGAGACCAGCGCAGGTCCGACGTGGTTCAGCTGCGGGATGTCATAGATCCAGGTCAACCAATTTGGCGTCCCACCAGAGCTATAGATGGCTGGGTCTAGCAGCACAAGCTGGTCAACCTGATCTGGATGCTCGGCGGCGAAGGCTGCCGCTAGATTTCCTCCTGCGGAGTGACCCAGAAGCACAACTTCTTTACCAGCACCAAATTCGTCAATCAGTGCCTGCATCACCTCGAGCTGTCCCTCGGAAGAGTATGGATTGGTACCGGACCAACTCTGAGGTCTTTCGGTGAACCCAAATGCTGCGCGGTCATAGGCAACTACAAATCCAGCAGCCCCGAGTTCCTCTAGGACTGCATCCCAGGTGGAGACATTTGCACCAAAGCCATGCAACAACAGAATCAGTCGGTCTGAGTTCGGATCTCCTGCGGTTAGGTAGTGCACATCGTGATCCAGCACGGTCACGAACTTGCTGCGATCGCCAAATTGCGCAGTTGCTGCGGCAACGTTGTCCTGAGTTCCGGAGCTGTTTACCGGAATCAGAAATGGACCTATCAGTAGCAGGCTTAGAATCGACCCGAGGACAATTTTGGTTCTAAGTTTCATGTGACTAATAACCATATTTCCAAACCGTGCCATCCCCCAAAGAAGAGGTAATGATGCCAACCACCCGCTCGCTAGTTGCAAATGCTCCAAGTGCAAAGTTTGAAAAGGGAGAGTTGCCGCTGAGGGATCTGACCTCCGAGATGGTCGCCATCAAAATTCTTTACTCCGGTATTTGCCACTCCGATATTCACCAGGTGAGAGACGAGTGGTTTGAGGGCATATTTCCAATGGTGCCGGGTCACGAAATTGTCGGTGAGGTAACCGCGGTTGGCTCTGCTGTTTCAAAGTTCGCGGTTGGCGACCGAGTTGGTGTCGGCACCTTCGTTGACTCCTGCCGAAAATGCGAATACTGCAAGGCCGGCATGGAGAACTACTGTCTAACCGGCAATGTTCAGACCTATAACGGTCGGCACTACGACCAAGCACCCACCTATGGAGGCTATGCCCGCGACATCGTGGTCGATCAAAACTACGTGCTGAAAGTCTCTAAAAAAATCGATGCCGCTGCCGCGGCACCCTTGTTGTGTGCGGGGGTCACGGTTTGGTCACCGCTAAAGCACTGGCAGGTGGGTCCGGGTAAGAAGGTTGCGATCTTGGGCCTTGGTGGCTTGGGTCACATGGCGGTGAAATTTGCCGCCGCCATGGGTGCCGAGACCTACGTCATCGGTCACTCAGCCTCGAAGGCAGAAGATGCCAAGGAATTCGGTGCCAAAGCATATGTGCTTACCGAGGATGCGATCGCGAACCACAAGAACTTCTTCGATGTGATCCTAAACACCACAAGTGCCGACCTTGACGTCGATGGCCTACTCAGCACCCTGCGAGTCGGAGGGTCGCTGGTGAATGTCGGGCTTCCGGGCAATAACCAGAGCTACAACCCATTTAGCTTGGTCACCGGTTTGAAGTCAATCGCCGGAGCAAACACCGGTGGCATCTCAGACACCCAGGAGATGCTGGACTTTTGTGCTGAGCACAACATCGTCTCCACCATCGAGTTGGTGGATGCCTCGGACCCCGCCGCAGTTGACGCGGCATACAACCGCGTGGTGGGCAGCGATGTTCGCTACCGCTTTGTCATCGACGCCAGCACCATCTAGTACTAAGGAGCTCCAATGAAGCAGCACAAGCTAGGTAATCGCCAGGTCTCTGCAATCGGTATCGGTTGCATGAATGTTTCTTGGATTTGGTCAAATGGCGCAGCCCTTGATCCGGTGCGCCGCCAGGAGTCAGCCATCCCGGCGATTCACGCTGCACTAGATGCCGGTGTGACACTTTTGGACACCGCAGATATCTACGCTCCAACCTGGGATGCCTTTGGTCACAACGAGATCTTTGTTGCAGAGGCATTGCGCACCTGGTCCGGCACCAAGGAGCAAAAAGACAAGGTGGTAATCGCAACCAAGGCTGGCATTACGCGCCAGCCGGGTGAACGCTGGGGTCGCAACGGCAGCCTCGACTACCTACTGCGCGCTGCCGAGGCATCGGCAGGAAGGCTCGGGGTTGAAAAGATCGACCTCTGGCAGCACCACCGCCTAGACCCAGAGATTGTGTTTGAGACTCAGGTAGCAAACATCCTGATCCTCAAAGAGCGCGGCATTGTTGATCAAATCGGTGTCTCTAACTACGACGCTAAGCAACTCGAAATTGCTATCAAGATTGCCGGCGGTCCGGATGAGGGTGGCATCGTCTCAATCCAGAACGAGTTCTCTCCGCGCTATCGCTATGATCTGGATGTTCTAGAAGTGTGTGAGAAATATGGCGTTGCCTATTTGCCATGGTCACCGCTTGGCGGCATGAACAATAAAAAGGCAATCACCGACTCGGACGCTTTCGAAGAAGTGGCCACAAAGCACGGTGTCTCGAAGTATGCAATTGCCTTGGCGTGGGAAATGAAGACCTCGCCAACTGTGATTCCAATCCCAGGAGCCACCAGAACCGAGAGCATTCTCGACTGCATCACCGCACTCGATGTTGCACTGAGCGATGATGACTTTGAGTACCTAAATGCCAACCTTCCAGAGTCTGCCGACTACTCAAGCGAATTGGTTCCGAAGCCAGCTCACCGCTAGTTGAGGCTTTAGCCTCCCTATGATTTATTGATGTGAGGCTAAAGCGGGGGTCACTTTCCACCATCGGTGGATTGATTGCGATTATTTGGTTCGCCTCAATCTTTAGCTCATCCGATGCCACGCAAGAAACGGCAACCTCGGCATCCCCAACCCAGACCAAAACCCAAAGTCCTACTCCATCACCTTCGGTTACCGAATCGCCAACGGTCTCCCAGGAGACCAAATCTCCTGAGGAAACAAAGCCATCCCCTTCTGGAAAACCAACCACCAAACCAGCGGCAGAGCAGACCGATCTGCAGCAGCTGATTACCGAATTGGTGTTGGCAGCTGAGCAGGGCGCGGGCTATGACCGCGACCTATTTCGGCACTGGATCGATGCCGATGGCGATGGCTGCAACACCAGACGAGAGGTGTTGATTGCCGAGGCCAAGGTAAAGCCGAGCGTCTTTGGTGATTGTGATCTCGCAGGCGGTGAGTGGTATTCGGTCTATGACCAGGCGACCACCAACGACCCATCAAATTTTGATGTCGACCACTTCATTCCGCTGAAAGAAGCTTGGGACTCTGGTGCCTATGCCTGGAGTTCGGAAAAGCGCAAAGAGTTTGCCAATGACCTAGGTTTTGGCGGCAGCCTGATAGCGGTCACCGCCTCATCCAATAGATCAAAGTCAGACCGTGATCCCGCAGACTGGCTACCACCAAATAGCGGTTATCACTGCCGCTACATCACCAACTGGGTGAAGGTAAAAATCCGCTGGGGTCTCACGGTGGACAGTGCGGAGCTAGCCACCATCAAAGAGTTTGGTAATAGCTGTAAGTAGTTACTTCAGGCTGGCGTCAAAGAAGCTAACCAAGGCAGTGGCATATCGATCGGTTTCTGAAAGCATGCCCTCGGTGTGATCAGCTCCGGCAAAAGTTTCCAGGGTGATATTTGCTCCCACAGATTTTGCATAGCTGTAGAAGTCAACCGAAGACTGATACTTGAGGCGCTGATCGGCATCACCGTGCAGGATGAGCATTGGCCGAGCCCCTGCCTTTTCAATCGATGACTGCACCGAAGTTTCGGCCAGGTTTACCCCGTGAAAGACAATTGCAGCGCCCTGGGCAAACTGCCAAAGGAAGCCAGGGAAGCCCTGGAACTCAACCTCTTGAGTGGCGGCGGCATTGAAGTCGAAGATGGTGCCCTCCATCGCAAAGGCAGAAACCAAATCCGACTTAGCCGGCACCAGTGAGGTTGCAATCGCACCACCGGAAACACCAAACATTCCAAGCGAGCTGGCTGGAATGCCCTTCTCGGTGTTCAGCCACTTCGCCACCTCGGCGAAGTCGGAGGACTCTTCCTGACCTGCGGAGTGACGACCGTCAACACAGGTTGACTCGCCAGCATCGCGCTGGTCAACCAAAAGCACGTTGTAACCACCTTTTACCAACATCGAGGTTGGTAGCAAAGTGTTGAAGTCTTGCTTACTGGTGCCAATGCCGTGAGTAACAATCACGGTCTTTTTGGTTTCATCGAGGTGTGGTGCAATCCACCAGGCCGCGAGCTCAACTCCGTCTGCAACTGGAATCCTGACCTCGTCATATGTGACATCGGTCAACCACCAGCTACTTAGGTCATAGTCGACCCACTTATTCCAGCCTTCACCAGGGAATGGGCCATTGTCGATGCCAGCGGTATAGAACTCGGCCGGGGTGTGATTTAGGTCGTCTGCGTTTACGGCGCAATTCACTTTGGTGCCGGTCGTGTAGATATAGTCACCAACCGCAAGCCCTCCGCCCGCGACTAGAACTACCAGTCCGCCAGCAATACCAGCAATCACCCTTGATTTACGCATGAGGGGAGGGTAGCACAGCGACGAGAAACGGTATGTCGGTTCACTAGTGGCAAGTTATCCACAGTTGACGCGAGAGTTCTTGAAAAACGTGCTACTGCAATAAAGACTGCTCAGATGCAGAGTCACGAAGATCAGGGAAAATTCCAGAAAGAGTTTTACTGGTTGGGAGTCCGAGACCAGATTGAATTCTTTGGGTCTCTGCGGGTGCTGCTAGAAAGAGTCAACATTCCGCCCGCACAGATCGAACAGTTGATTGCGGATATTGCGGTCACCTTGGACGACCTTCAAAGCCTTAGGCGCATGGTCAGAAAACGGATGACACTCATAAAAGGCACGTCGCTTTCGAACATGTATGAACTCAAGTGGGATTTTGCAGGACCACAGAACTTACGTTACGGAATACGGATGTATTTCGTCGAAGAAGACAAGTGGATAATCGGCCTGCGCTGGCAGGTCAAGCCCCTAGTGATTCCAGCAGCTGTGATTCGACAGCTGCAGAACATTGAAATTGGCCGAGCCGAAAGTATCTATTTGCAGTATCGGAGAAAAGAAATTGAATAACCTCGAAAATAAACATAAGATAAATCTTATGAAACTCACTTCACTGCAAGATGCCATCTCCAGTCTTGAACCGATTGAGCGCGTAGCCTTTGATACCGCTAAGAGCTGGTCACGGGCATTGGAATCTTTGGTTAGCCTCAGGGAGCAGAAAGGCCTAACTCAAAAACAGGTAGGTGACGCCCTCGGCATCAGCCAGGCTGCCGTGGCTCAGTTTGAGAACGGATCAGCCAACCCAACCATTCAACGCATAAAGCTTTACGCCATGGTGATCGGCGCTTCGATCGAGTTCTCGATTGTGGACAGTGGCCTAACCCCAAAACTACTTGAGGGTCAACAGCCAAGAGAAGTCTTGCTAAGAAAGAAGCCAGGACCAAAAGAGGCAAAGGTAGAACTCAAGTCCTAGGTGTTCAAATCGTAACTTCCCGCTATCGATAAAGTCACCCCCAGCTGTTACTTTTTGATTGGGTGACTGACGCTGAGTGCGCCGGTCGAATGGGGTAAAAAATGAACAAGAGTTTTTCGCGGGTTTTAGCAGTCATTACGGCAACTCTCTTGATGCTTCTTGGCCAGGGCACAGTTGCCATGGCTGCCAATGAACAAAGCTTCCAGGGCGAGCAAATCATCTCTAATCAGTTGATCGTTCAGCTCAAAAAAGATGCACCATCAGCGGCAGAAGTTTTCGATATCGGTTCAGTGCTGGGCTACTCCCAGATCGGTCTTGATGGAGCTGGAACCTACCTTGTCAAAGTAAACCCATTTGACTCACTAGCCACCAATCTCGCCCGCATTGAAGCTATCGACGGCGTCGAATTTGCAGAGCCCAACTACGAGGTTGAACTACAGAACGCTAATGACACCAGATACGCCAGCGGTGAGATGTGGGGCATGTATGGCTCCAGTTCAAGCTCCACCGTTAGCCCAACGAGCTCATTCGGTGTCGATGCAGCTGGAGCGTGGGCCAAGGGCTACACCGGATCGCGTGCTGTTTACGTTGCGGTAATTGACTCGGGTATTAACGTCTCGCACTCCGACCTGGCCGTAAACATTTGGACCAACGCGCAAGAGGTGGCAGGCGATGGCATCGATAACGACAACAACGGCTTCGTTGATGACATCAACGGCTATGACTTTCTAAACAATGACGGCAGTGTCTATGACGCTGGTGAACACCCACACGGCACACACGTTGCCGGAACCATTGGCGCGGTGGGTGGCAATGGCATAGGTGTAACAGGTGTGGCCTGGCAAGTAAGTATGATCTCGGCGAAGATCGTGAATGCCAACGGTCAGGCCTCTGTAGCAGATGCCATTGAGGCAATCGACTACATCACCATGCTTCGCATGAAAAAAGGTCTCGATATCATCGCGAGCAACAACTCCTGGGGTGGCACTGCCTACTCTCGCTCGCTGGAAAATGCTATTAAACGCGGTGGTGATGTCGGCATCATCTTTGTGGCAGCTGCCGGTAATGACGGAGCAAACCTTGACAGTGCGGCCACCTATCCGGCGGCCTATGACTGCACCACCCCACACCGCCCATTTGACTGTGTGGTGTCGGTAGCGGCTATCGACCAGACTGGTCAATTGGCTAGCTACTCGAACTACAGCGCCACCAAGGTTGATTTGGCAGCACCGGGTACCAATATTCTTTCCACCTCAGGTGATGGTTACGACACCCTGAGTGGAACCTCGATGGCCACCCCGCATGTCACCGGTGCCATCGCGCTTTGCCTTGCTGCCTACCGCGGCACCACCGCGGAGCAGGCAATTGCCAAGGTGAAGGCAACCGCCACCGGGATGGCAAGCCTTGCGGGCAAGGTCGCCACCGGCGGTCGCCTAAACGTCTCAGCGCTAGTTGACTCCTGCGCAGCAGAGAGCACGGCGCTCGCAGGAGCGATCACCAACACCAAGCTGTCTGCGCTCTACACCGACCGCGTGAGGGTCGACTGGGATGACACCGTAGCCGGTGACTACGAACAGGAGTTGCAGATCTCGGTTGGTCCAAATGGTTGCTCCGGACCTTGGGCTCACTTTGGCTACATCGGCCCTGGTCTTACCGCTCTGCCAGTATTCAATCTTCAAGAAGCTCAGTTCTACTGCTTCCAGGTTCGTGGCACTCGTGATGTCGCCACCACCGCATGGAACAAGTCGAACGTTGCCATTACCTGGACCAGCAACCTGCCATACATCACCGGCAAGGTAACGATGGCAGATGGTGTTACTCCGGTGGCAAAGATGCCGGTGCGCTGGATTGCCAATGGCGCTAACCCGGGATCGGATAACCAAAACACCCTGCTGGCATACACCAACCTCGCTGGTGAATATGTGTTGCAGGTGCCAAATGGCACCGAGGGTGAGTTGTTTATCAACACCCCGCGCTGGGCCAACCGAGGTCTAGAGACCATCCCTCACACACCTTGGGGCATGGAGGCCGGTGGCAAGCTAACTATCACTCAAGACACCGTGGTAGACATCCGAGTGCCAAGCATCAAGACCGTCACCGTGACGGTATTGCAGCACGGGACCAACCAACCAGTGGTCGGGGGCAAGGTGCAGTTCTCCGGCTACACCAAGGGTTGCATCAACGGCAGCTACACCGCATTTACCGGCGCTACTCAGTCTCGCTGTGTAACTTGGCCAGCTGGATATGCTCACTCCGGTCCGGTGACCAATGCTCAGGGGCAGGTGAAGCTGTCACTGTTTGACACTCAGCATCTAGCCGATCCGGTGCACGAATTCATGGTGCTGGATCCGCAAAATGAGGCAAAGAGCACGTTGTTCACCCTGACCCCAACCTCGAGTGCAAACGTGACGGTAGTCATGAACCCACCGGTGGTTTTCTCCGGCAAGGTGCTTATGGCTGATGGCACAACGCCAGTTGCTGGAGCGGTTGTGAACTGGCTAAACGATGGTCAGTATGCCGGCCTTGAGAATGCCAACTCTCTGAAGGCAACCACCAACAGCTCGGGTCAATACTCCCTAGCGGTTCCCTCTGGAACGCTTGGTCGTTTGTTTGTCAGCACCAGCCGATCTCCTAGAAACCAAGCACCAACAGTCCCACAGCTGCCCTGGGGTCTTGAGGCTGGCGGTATGACAAGCTCAACCGTGAGCAAAGAAATCAACATTGTGATGCCAGCTCAGCACACTGTTACTTTCAATGTCACCAACGGTTCCACCGGCGCTTCGATGTCGGGCGCAATTTTGGAATTCAGTGGCTATACCAAAACGTGTAAGGCTGGTAGCTACACCCCATTCCCAGGTGCCACCAGCCCAAGCTGCACCACCTGGCCTGGCGGTTATGCCCACTCCGCACCGAGAGCAAACTCTGCAGGTGTTGTGAAGATTGCGGTCTTTGCTCAGCAGCACCTTGCCAGCACGGCCTTCAAGCACGACTTCATCGTGCGCGATGCAGCCGACTCTTCTCGCACCACCAATGTGAGCGTGACGCCAACTGGAGACATGACTCAATCCGTGCTGATGAACCTTCCGGTCACTATCACCGGAAAGGTGTTCATGGCTGACGGCACAACTCCGGTGTCCGCAGCTCCGGTGATGTGGCTGAACGATGGCCAGTATTCCGGGACAGACTTCAGTGCCGCCACCAGCACCCTTACCAATTCCAGCGGCGAATACAGCATTCAAGTTCCAAACGGCAGCTTGGGTAAGTTGTTTGTCAACACCTCACGTCGAGCAAGTTCGGCAACCCCAACCTCACCGCTAATCCCATGGGGCTTGGAGGCCGGTGGCTTTGCCACCTTCACCCAATCCAGAACTGTGAACATCGTGCTTCCGGCTCAAAACGTTGTGAAGTTCCAGGTCAAGGAGTGGGCTTCTAGTGATGCAGTGGCGAATGCGTCGGTTGAGTTCTCTGGCTTCACCAAGACTTGCAAGTCCGGAAGTTACACCCCATTTACCGGTGCCACCGGTGGTTTTTGCACCAACTGGCCCGGGGGTTACTCTCATGCGGCACCGAGAACCAATTCCTCTGGTGAGGTATCGGTCGCACTATTTGCACCAAGCCTTTTGGCAGATAACAACTACAGCTGGATCGTCTCTCACCCGCTCGACTCGGCTCGAGTGACTCGCATTAACTTCGCAGCATCACAGAGCGCAACCATTGGTGTCGTCATGCCCGGCACACCATCTAAGCCTGAGCAACCAACCGCAACCGCACTGACTAACGAGGTGCGCTTGAACTGGACCGAACCTTGGAATGGTGGCGCATTCATCGACTACTACAAGGTCTGGGTTTCACTTGAAGCCGGCGGGCCATTCACGTTGGTTTCGACTGGCTCCTGTGCCGGCAATGTAGCGCCTGACCTAAGAACCTGTGTGGTCACCAACCTCACTCCGGGTGTCACTTATTACTTTGCGATCATTGCCCACAACGTGATCGGTTACAGCCAACTCTCGATGGCAGTTTCCTCAATTCCAAAAGCGGCAATCTCGAGCTTCACCAGTTCGCCGACCCCAACGGTTTCTGGCATCGCCCAGGTTGGCCAATTCCTAGTGGCCGAGGCCGGCCCTTGGGATGCGGGAACTGAGTTTGACTATGAGTGGCAGCGAGATGGCAGTGCCATCTCTGGTGCTGTGGGATCGAGCTATCTGCTCAGAGCGGCCGATGCCGGCAAGGCCATCACGGTCAAGGTGACCGGTCGAAAGACCGGCTTCCAGAGCGTGACCAAGCTATCTGGCGCAAGCACTCCTGCCTGGCCAACCGGATCACGTTTGGTGGTAATCACCGGCTCGCCGGTTATCGGTCAGCTGCTTATTGCCCAGCGTTCCACACTGGTAAACGCTAACGATGTTGGTATGCAGTGGCTAAGAGAAGGTCAACCAATCGCTGGCGCTACTGGTGAAAGCTATGAGCTGACACCGGCTGATGTCGGTCAAGCGATTTCGGTCCAGCTCACCGGATCGGTGCTCTCCGCAGCTCCCTCCGAGGCGAAGATCGACACCGTGATGATTGTCTCACTAGCGTCCGAAGTGGTTACCACCACCAGGCCAGGACTCCTGGTGGCAGCAACCCAATCAGCAATCGCCATCCCAACGGTGACGCCACCAGTTCCAACGCAGAGTGCCACAGCGTCTTACGTGCAGAGCTACATCCCAGCCTTTATCGGCAAGGCCTTCAATCTAACCGCAGCCCAAAAGGCTGCGATTCGAGAGATCCTCCAAGGAAGCGCCGCTACCAAGTTCCTCTGCACCGCAATAACTTTGGCTGGTGGTCCCGCATCACAAAACATTCTGTATCTCAAGCGAGCCAAGGCAGTTTGCTCCTATGCGAAGACCCAGAGGCCAACACTCTCTACCTGGTATCAGTCCAAGCAAACCAAGGTGAAGAGTTTTGCCGGAAAGGTGTTGATGGGCCTGAGAGGTTAGTCTCCCTAGCTAATTAGTGCCTAATTGACCCTGGCCATTTAGTTGGTAGTAGCGCACGTAATCAATCTTCATCTGTGAGCTACTCCAACCGTCATAGGCATCAGAGAAGCCACCCGGCGGTGAAATGGCGTTGTTGAGAATCAGGAAGAACGGGTGGTTGAAAGCCCAAGAGCCTGCTTGGTTCAAGGTGGTGTTTCTTTCTTCCAAGACCTTTACGTCATCGATGTAAATCGCGATGTAGTTCTCCAACCAATGCAGCTTGTAGACGTGGTAGGCACTTGAGTAATT
>JBEGRX010000024.1:0-11401 GCA_041180205.1 Actinomycetota bacterium
GCCTGATTATTTGGATCCGGCAGATAGGCCAGCATGTGCACGCTGACGCCGCGACCAGAAGGCGTGACCGCACGTGTCGAGACTTCAATGCCGGGAATCAGTCCAATGCCATGCGAACTTGCCGCGCTGATCGCCTCGTCCCAACCAGAGATGGTGTCGTGGTCAGTGATTGCCAGCACAGAAACACCGGCTGCAACCGCGTTCTCGACCAATTCGGTAGGGGTGTCTTTGCCATCCGAATGATTTGTGTGTGCATGCAGGTCGATCACAGGTAGAGAATAGTGGCATGGGAAAAAAGTCAAAGCCGACCAATCGTTCACGCACACCTCAGTCTGAAACTTTTCTGAGGTACATCGCATCGAATTGGGATGATGCCAAAACCAGCACTGTCACCCGTTGGGAAGTTGCTGACTACACCGAAACCAGGCGCGAAAAGATTGCCAAGCAATTCCAGGGCAAGGTTTTAGTTATCGAGGCTGGTGAGCCAAAGGTTCGCTCGAACGATACTGAATACCGCTATCGCCCATTCTCGGGCTTTGCGCACCTAACAGGCTGGGGTTCGGCCACCGTTCCCGGTTCAGTGCTAATAATCGACGCTCGTAAGTCCAAGACTCGCTCCACGCTTTATCTGATGCCAACTGCGGATAAGAACTCGGATGAGTTCTTTGCCAACCCGATGATCGGTGAATTTTGGGTGGGTGCTCGCCCATCCCTAGAAGATGTCTCGACTCAGCTCGGCATTGAAACCGAGGATATCGCCAAGCTTGAGAAGCACTTGGCAAAGTTTGACAAAGTGATCACCACCAAAAATGCCAAGCTTTCAGAAGCGCTATCCACCCTGAGGTTTGTGAAGGACGCCTACGAAATCGCCCAGATGCGTCAGGCCGTGAATGTCACCATCCGCGGCTTTGGCGATGTGGCGAGGGCACTTCCACGGGCCAAGCGCCACAACCGCGGAGAGCGCATCGTGGAGACCGCGTTTTTCTCGCGCGCCAGGCTCGAGGGTTACGACCTTGGCTACGAAACAATTGCGGCATCTGGGCATCATGCCTGCACCCTGCACTGGACCCGAAATGACGGTGAGGTTAGAGAGTCTGATCTGATTCTGGTGGATGCCGGAGTCGAACTGGATTCGCTCTACACCGCAGATATCACTCGCACGCTTCCGGTCAGCGGTAAATTCTCCGACGCCCAGAAGAAAATCTACGATGCAGTTTTGGCGGCATCGGATGCTGCCTTTGCGATTGCCAAACCAGGTATCAAGTTCCGAGACATCCACAATGCGGCAATCGAAGTTATTGCCCAGAAGGTTTCGGAGTTTGGCTTCTTGCCGGTATCACTCCAGGAGAGTCTGAAACCAGAGAATCAGCACCACCGGCGCTACATGGTGCACGGCACCAGCCACCACTTGGGCATGGACGTGCACGACTGTGCTCAGGCTAGACGTGAGATGTATCAGGATGGCATTTTGGAGCCGGGCATGGTTTTCACAATTGAACCGGGTCTCTATTTCCACGCTAACGACCTGAGCGTTCCAGCGGAGTTCCGCGGAATCGGCGTGAGGATCGAAGACGATGTGCTCGTGACTGAACACGGGGTCGAGAATCTATCGGCAGCACTGCCAAGAACCACCGATGAGCTTGAGGCTTGGTATGCCCAGGAACTACTCGGAGCTGCCGGCTAGCCCAATGATCTTCAGAGCGCTGAGGGCATCTGCGTCTGGGACAATCACCTCGTAGCGAGTTGCGATTGGCATCTGCGATGACAAGAAGGAACGTTTGTTTTTGGTGGCTGAAAAGCGAATCACCTGAAACAGCATTCCCAGTCCGGCGCCCACCACCAGGACCGAGAAGAACTGCTGCGGTAGGTAGTTGACACCGCCCTCCGGGGTGACTTCGATCCCGGTTCCCAAAAGCAGCGCAAAGATCAAACCAATCCAAAAACCTGTGACAGCGCCAGAAAGAGCGACCCGGCCATAACCCAACCGCGAGCGCACTCGCTCCACCAAAACTGGGTTGTGACCGATGATGCTGATCTTATTCGGAGCAAAATCTCCAGCTATCAAGCGCTCCACCAATTTGGTGGCGTCTTGGTAGTTTGGGAACTCACCTAGCGAGTGACCCTTGGGCACCGCGGGTGAAGTTCGGCGGTTTTTGTCCTTAGGTTGAGCATCTGTCATGCAAGCATTTTGCCAGAAGTTTGCTTTTGACGAATAAGGTTATCTCTGTGAGCGCAACCAGAGTATTCGTAGCCAGATTGGCGGGCTGTGGCGTCTTTGACCCACTCGGAGACCGAGTTGGAAAAGTCATTGACGTTCTAATGGCCTACCGCAAGACGCTGCCACCGCGCGCCACTGGATTCGTGATTGAAATCTCAGGCCGAAGAAGAGTGTTCCTACCGGTGACCCGCGTAACAGCAATCGCCCCCGGCCAGCTCATGACCAACGGCTTCATTGATCTGCGCCGATTCTCTCAGCGCGGCCAGGAAGTGCGGGCAATCGCTGAGATTTTGGGTCGCAAAGTAACGCTCTTGGACGGTAGCGGCGACGCCACCATCGAAGACTTCGCTATCGAGAAGAACAAGCGCGGCGACTGGGAACTCAGCGAACTGTTTGTTCGCAAACCAAAGAACACCGCATTACCTTTTGCCAAGGGCCCAACCGAGTTCGTGATGTGGCAGGACGTTCAAGAGAACCAGCAGGACCCTGCGGAGCAAGATGCCCAGCAGTTACTCTCCACGGTTGCCGACCTGCGTCCCGCTGACCTCGCAACCGCGGTCTTGGAGCTGCCGGAAGACCGCATGATTGCGCTAGCCGAAGAGCTAGACGATGAGCGCCTGGCGGACCTGCTCGAAGAGCTTCCCGAGGAAGAGCAGCTCGAGATCATTAACGAACTAGAGGATGAGCGTGCTGCCGAAGTCTTGGACCTCATGGGACCAGACGATGCAGCCGACCTGATGCAAAACCTCTCCAAGGAACGAACCGAAACCCTGTTGGATCTGATGGACCAAGAGGAAGCGGATGACATTCGTGAGCTTTTGAAGTATGAACCATATACCGCCGGTGGAATGATGACCCCGGAGCCAATCATTT
Organism: Actinomycetota bacterium; assembly: GCA_041180205.1. Lineage (GTDB taxonomy): Bacteria > Actinomycetota > Actinomycetes > Actinomycetales > Microbacteriaceae > Aquiluna. Next base: position 3,092 of record JBEGRX010000024.1, read on the forward strand.
GCGCCGCTGACACCACCGTGGCAGAAGCAATGGCGCTGATTAGGCGCAAAGAAGTTGAGCCAGTCTTGGCGGCACAGGTGTTTGTTACCCTGCCACCGTACGAGACCCCTACCGGCAAGTACTTAGGCGTTGTGCACTTCCAGAAACTGTTGCGTTATCCCCCGCACGAGAGACTGGCCACGCTGTTGGATTCTGAGCAGGAGCCGATTAAGCCCGAAACCTCAATCTCCCAAATCCACCGCGACTTGGCAACTTACGACCTCGTCGCACTTCCAGTGGTTGATGATGGCCACCACATGCTCGGAGTGGTTACCGTTGACGATGTGCTTGACCACCTATTGCCCGATGACTGGAGAAGTGAGGACTGATGATGGCTAGAAATCAATCACCACTCGAGACTCCCAAGGCTCGGCAGATCTTTAGAGCTCCCAGCCTGAGTCAGGAAGCGGTTGGACGTATTTCGGAGCGCTTCGCACGTGCCATGGGCACCGGTGCCTTCCTAATCACAATGTCGATCATTGTGCTGGTTTGGATTACCTGGAACACCCTTGCCCCGGTCGAAGCGCAGTATGACCCAAGAGCTTTGAACTTTACCCTTTTGACCCTGATTCTCTCGCTGCAGGCCTCATATGCTGCGCCACTGATTCTGCTGGCGCAAAACCGCCAGGATGACCGCGATCGAGTGAAATTCGAACAGGACCGGCAGCGTGCCGAACGCAACCTTGCCGACACCGAGTACCTAGCTCGAGAGGTGGCGGCGCTCAAGCTTGCCCTCGATGAGGTGGCAACCAAGGACTTCGTGAAAGACGAATTGCGTGAGGTGGTTCGCGAACTGCTCGAAGAACTGCAAACTAAGCCAAAAAAGACTAAATGAGCAAAGCCCTAGCCGCTCTGGCAAGGGTAATCGACCCTGAGCTCAGAACCCCCATTACCGAATTGGGAATGGTTGAGGTATCGGTAGAGTCCGAACATTCAGCCACTGTAGTTGTGAAACTGACCATCGCAGGATGCCCAGCAGCGCAGAAAATCGAGCGCGACGTTAGAGAAGTTTTGGCTGAGACTTTCGTCGATTTCGAACTAACCATGTCGGTGATGACTCAAGCGGAGCGGGATCAACTCAAAGCCAAACTCCGCGGCGATGCCCCGGTTCGATTCAACCCCTTCGCCCAGGCGGACAATTTCACCAAAGTGATTTTCGTTGGCAGCGGCAAAGGCGGTGTTGGCAAGAGCACCCTCACGGCCAATATTTCGGTAGCGCTTGCCGAACTCGGTCACAAGGTCGGATTGATCGATGCCGACATATTTGGATACTCGATCCCAGGGCAGCTTGGTATTACCGAAACCCCAACCCAACTGGATGACCTTATGCTTCCGCCGATTGCCTTTGGTGTGAAGGTGATGTCGATTGGCTTTTTCGTGAAAGACAATCAGCCGGTTGGCTGGCGGGGGCCGATGTTGCATCGGGCTATTGAGCAGTTTCTGACCAATGTTTACTGGGGTGATCTGGACTATCTCTTGGTTGACCTTCCCCCGGGCACCGGGGATGTCGCAATCAGCCTCGGTCAATTGCTAAACAAGGCTCGATCGGTAGTGATCACCACCCCGCAGTCCGCCGCCGCTACCGTTGCCGAACGCAGTGGTGCAATTGGCTTGCAGACCGGTCAACAAATTCTCGGGGTGATTGAGAACCTCAGCTACCTGCCGACCGATGCCGGAAACCAGTACATCTTTGGTGAAGGTGGTGGTGCCGCAGTGGCCCAGCGTTTGAGCGCGCTGAGCGGTCAAAAGGTTAAGGTGCTCGCGCAATTGCCAGTCAGTTCGGAGCTGCGTGAGGCATCAGACAGCGGTGTTCCACTGGTCATTTCCAAGCCGGACAGTGCCGTTTCGCAGCAGATTTTTGAGGTTGCCCAGCAGTTGGCAAAGGCGCCAATCGGGCTCAGTGGGAAATCTTTAGGCCTGAAACCTCGTTAGATTTAGCTATGAATCAAATTTCGGTCGTCAGCCCGCTCACCGGGGAGAAGCTTCACGACATCAAGGCCTTCAGCGCCGATGAAGTTGCCGATGCATTCCAGTTAGCTCGAAAGGCCCAGCCGGTGTGGGCAGAATCAGTAAAGCATCGAGCGGTGGTGGCCAAAAAACTCGCCGCGCTGCTGGCTAAAAAACAAGATGCTGTGATGGATCTATTGCAAGCGGAAACCGGCAAGTCTCGCTCCCACGCCTTTGAAGAGGTCGCTGGGGCATTGGGGGCGATCTCCTACTACGCAAAGATTTCGCCGAATCTGATGCGTCGCAAAAAGGTCAAGGCCGCGGTGCCATTTATGCTCAGCGCTTTTGTTGAGCCCGCACCGGTTGGCGTGGTCGGTGTTATTACCCCGTGGAACTACCCGCTGGCACTCACCATGATGGACGTGGTCCCGGCCCTAATGGCCGGAAATGCCGTGGTTCAAAAAGCTGACAACCAGACCGCAAAGACAGTGCAGCTCGCCAGAGAATTAGCGGTCGAGGCCGGGGTTCCGCAAGGGATTTGGCAGGTAGTCCAGGGCGATGCCGCTGAGGTTGGCAATGCCGTTACCGACAATGCCGACTACGTTGCGTTCACCGGCTCCACGCCAACCGGACGGATTGTTGCCGAGCGCGCAGCCAAGCGCCTAATCGGATACAGCCTCGAGCTCGGTGGTAAAAACCCAATGATTGTTTTGCCAGGAGCAAACCTCGAGCAAGCTGCCGAAATCGCCCTGGGCTCGGCCTTTGGCAACGCCGGTCAGCTCTGCGTTTCTATCGAACGGCTCTACGTTCCAAATCACGCGCTAGCCGAATTTGAAGCGATCCTGAAGCGGCGCATTGAGACCATGCAGGTCGGCTCATCGAGCGAGTTCGCGCACGACATCGGATCACTGACCTCAAAGGCTCAAATGGAGCGAGTCGCGGGCTTTGTTGACCGTGCGGTGGCTGAGGGTGCCAAGGTCCTCACCGGTGGCAAAAAGCTGGAGCAGCTCGGGCCCAATTTCTATGCTCCAACAGTGCTGACCGCAGTGCCAAAAACGGCCGAAGTTCTCACCAAAGAAGTCTTTGGACCGGTGATTGCGCTGGTTGGCTATGACTCATTGGATGAGGCGGTAGAGCTTGCCAATGCCACCGAATTCGGGCTGAATGCTGCCTTGGTGGGAGATAGGCGCAAGGCCCTTGAAATTGCATCACGCCTGATGGCTGGATCGGTGAATATCAACGAGGGCTATCGCGCCAGCATGGCATCGATGGCAGCTCCGATGGGTGGCATGAAGCAGTCTGGAATGGGCAGACGATCAGGTCCGCAGGGTCTGTTGCGCTTTACCGAAACCAGAACCATTGGCATTGCCAACAGGTTGCCAATTGGATTGCCGACCAGGGCTAAGGAATACAAGGTCATGGCTCCGCTGATGACCAAGCTCACAAAGTGGATCTAGGTAGCTTCTTGATCAAACGGAGCTGATTCACCAATCGCCAACGGCTCTTGAACCTTTGGGCGATTTAGCTTTTCAGCGGCATTTGGCTGACGCAGTGGCTCCCTAAGGGCGTCTCGGACAATTCTTCGAGGGTCGTATTGCCTTGGGTCTAGCTTTTTCCAGTCCAAGTCCTCAAAACCCTCACCAAGTTCGGACTTCATTTGAGTTTGAGCGTTATCGACCATACGACGGATTTTTTTGATCCACTCAGCCAACTGCTTGGAGTACTGAGGCAAACGTTCGGGCCCGATAATCAAAACGGCAAGCAGCGCGAGCAGGAGAAGTTTCTCAGCGCTAAGACCAAACATTGTTTGAGTTTACCGCTTTCGAATCAGAGGTTTGTACGCATTCCATACCTATGCTTAGTGACATCATGATTGACAAAATCTCCAGCTGGAAATTCGCCGAGGACTACAGCGTAGAACCCAGCGAAATCGCCCAGGCTCGCCACCACGCCGAGCAGCTCGGCGTTGAATCGGTAACCCCGGCCACTGGAGCACAGTTGGCGGTTTTGGCGGCCATTTCCAAGGCTAAGAACATTGTTGAGGCCGGGACCGGAGCAGGAATTTCTGGGCTTTGGTTATTGAGCGCATCCAAGGACTCAGTCCTCACCACCATTGACAACGAACCCGAGTATCAGAACGTTGCAAAAAAGAATTTTGTCGCAGCCAATATCCCCGCCAACCGAATTCGAGTGATTACGGGCAAGGCCAAGGCCGTAATGGGAAACATGGCCGAGGGTGGCTATGACCTGGTATTTCTAGATATCGATCCGCTGGAAATTGAAGACCTGCTCCCGACCGCCGTTGCCCTGATCCGACCCGGTGGCGCTTTGGTAATTGCTCATGCGCTCTGGCGCGATAGAGTGCCGAATCCTGCGCTGCGAGATGATGAAACCGCCGCACTGCGCGCGGCAATAAGAACTTTTGCCGATGTTTCCGGTTTTATCTCCAGCATCTCGCTGGTTGGCGACGGCCTGCTACTGGTCGCTAAGGGCGAGTAATTACTTCTTGATTACGCCAGCAAGAACTTTGTGAAGTTCGGTTGCCTCAGCTTCGTTTACCGAAACAACTAGACGTCCGCCACCCTCAAGTGGAACTCGAAGGACAATCAGGCCGCGAGGTTCGCGTTCTGCCTCCATTGGACCGTCTCCGGTGCGAGGCTTCATTGCTGCCATGAGAAATACTCCTAGGTAGTGCGCGGGATGCCCCTAATTATCCCAGAAATCGGCAAATAAAGCCAAATTAGTTTCCGCTGAGCCAGCGGCGCAATCCAGCTTCACAGTCGAAAAGATGTCCGACTGGAACGTTTTCGTTATCGGCGTGGGCCAGGGAGGGGTCACCGGGGCCGTAGTTCACTGCAGGGATCCCCAGCGCACTAAACCGGGCAACATCGGTCCAGCCGTATTTCGGCTTTACCTCAGTGCCCAGCGACGCCATGAAAGCCTGCGCCGGCTCGGTATTTAGACCGGGCCTGGCACCAACCGCAAGGTCGGTAACAGTGACTTCGTAGTCTGCAAAAAACTCGCGCATCAAGCGCTCTGCCTCTTCACCCGAGCGGGATGGGGCAAAGCGATAGTTCACCGTCAGGGTTGCCTGATCCGGAATTACGTTGGTCGCAATACCGGCACCGGCCAACACGGCATTTAGGCTCTCCCGGTATTCCAAGCCATCAACGGTCAGAGTTTCCGGCTGAAATGATGCGAGTTTCTCAAGTGCTGGGGCAAGTTTGTGAATAGCGTTCTCGCCCATCCAGGGCCTGGCTGAGTGAGCCTTTTTGCCGCTGGCGGTAACTTCGATTCGAATCGTGCCATTGCAGCCACCCTCGATTAGGGCGCTGGTTGGTTCGCACAGCACCGCAAAATCACCCTGAATCAAATCAGGACGGTTTCGAACCAAGCGCCCCAGTCCATTTAGCTCGCTAGCCACCTCTTCGTTGTCGTAGAAAACCCAGCTGATATCGACATTCGGGTCTGAAAGTTCAACCGCAAGCTTGAGCATGACTGCCACACCGGCCTTCATATCGACGGTGCCACGGCCGACAATCACCTGTTCACGTTCGAAGTGGTGCAGTTGTGTCGGCAGATTGTTGGCAATGGGAACTGTGTCAATGTGACCGGCGATCAAGACTCGAGAATTGCGATTTAGGTTGGTTGAGGCAACGATCGCATTTCCATCCCGCACCACACTCAGGTGAGCGGACTTTGTGAGCAAGGCTTCAATCTCGTCTGCGAGCGCCGCCTCGTTGCCAGAAACCGATTCGAGGTCGCAGATCGCCATGGTTAGTTCAACCAGGTTGGAGGTATCAAGTGCCATGCCAAAAAGGCTACCTGTATTCTGGTGAGGATGAGCGCTAATTACCTAACCGAGAAGGCCTGGGGCCACGGACTTGCCACGATTGCCCAGGACGGCACTGTTTTGGATGCCTGGTTCCCCGAACCTCAGGTGGGGGAAGCTCCTAAGTCCGACCTGCAGTGGTTTGCCCCTCGGGAACTTGACCAATTGGTCGGCCACGATGAATTGCGCAATGTTCGCACCGAGGTGATTCGCTGTGAAATTGAGTTGGCCTTACCGGTGACCTCGACCCAAGACGCATACCTAAGACTTCAACTTCTCTCACACCTAAAGGTTCAGCCAAACAGCATCAACCTAGAGGGGCTGATCCCCAACCTTCCGATTGTGGCATTCACCAATCGCGGCGTGATGACCCTGGAAGACTTTGAGGCCAGGACCGTCACCCTGCGCAACCACGGAGTGGTGGCGCACTCAATTGATAAGTTCCCAAGACTCATTGACTACGTGGTGCCTAAGAAGGTTCGCATCGCAGATGGCAATCGAGTTCGTCTCGGGGCTCACCTATCCCCTGGCACCACCGTGATGCACGAGGGCTTTGTTAACTTCAATGCCGGCACCCTGGGAACCTCCATGGTTGAGGGACGCATCTCGCAGGGAGTTGTGGTCGGCGACGGATCAGATATCGGTGGCGGTGCTTCGATCATGGGCACACTATCCGGCGGTGGAAAGCACCGAGTTTCGATTGGTAAAAACGCCCTGCTAGGTGCAAATTCCGGAGTTGGCATCTCAATCGGAGATAACTCAGTTGTCGAAGCCGGCCTCTACATAACCGCCGGCACCAAACTAACCCTGATTGTTGACGGCAGGACGCAAGTGGTGAAGGCCGCTGAGCTCAGTGGACTGCCGGGCATGCTCTTCAGGCGTAACTCCCAGACCGGTGCGGTTGAGGCAATCGCCCGCGAGGGGCTTGGCGTGGCGTTAAATAGCGAACTACACGCCTAGGAACTAATCGAATCCCAGCCCCTGGCATCAAGCTTTTTACCGCTTAGTAAAACCGCATCTTGAGATTGCTCGGTGACCTTGCCGATAACTTTGAAGCCCCTTGGGATTTTGGCATCGGCCGGGAAGGTGGCAAGCAGCGAGTGGTCCTCTCCCCCGTACAGCACCCAATCCATCGGGTCACGAGCAATATCATCACGCGAAGTCATCGATAGCGCTGCCAGCTCCAGTACCGCCGCGTATCCCTCTAGCTTGGTTCGATCCAACTCAATCGTTACCTGCGAGGCAGTTGCCAAACGATTGCAATCTAAAGCCAGTGAGTCCGAGACGTCCAACATCGCACTCGCTGTGGCAGCCGCCTCGATACCTAGCTGAATTGGTGGGGTGGGTCTGAGCTGAATCGCTACCCACTCGTCATAGGCCTTAGCCAGCGATTTATCTTCGTGCAGCAAAAGATCCAGACCGCATGCAGCACGGCCCAGTGTGCCCGCGAGGGCAACCAAATCACCAGGCTTAGCGGTTGAGCGAAGCACCGGATTTGCACCCGACAAATGACCATGGGCGGTTACGGCGATCACGATCTGGTCACCAGCGGCTAAATCTCCACCGACCACCTCGCAATCCGGTGCAAGTTCATCGCAGCCTGCCTGCAGACCGCGGGCAAAGTCCTCCAGCCAAGAGACTTTGCTGTCACCTGGGATAACCATCGCAACCACCAGGGCAATCGGCTTCGCCCCCATAGCTGCAACATCGGCAACGTTGCTGGCGACCGCCTTGAAACCAAGGTCAAAGCCAGATGAGAAATCTGTTCTGAAGTCATGGCCCTCGACCATGGTGTCGGTGGTCACCACAAACCGGCCATCGGCAACGGCAACCACTGCGGCGTCATCGCCAGAGCCAACCACAGTGGTCTCCACCTTGCGAAAGTTCTTCACCGCTTGCCTAAGGGCAGCAACTTCACCTAGTTCGAATACCGTTGGGCCTGAATAATTCACAAACCAACGCTAGCCTGTATTTGATGCGAAAACTTCTTCTTCTCCTTGCAATTCCGCTGCTTGCAGGTTGCGCCGCGACGGTGAATCTTGAACCAGCCGAACTGGCCAATGATCCGGGGTGTGCGGAAGTTTCGGTGCGCTACCCGGGCGCAATTGGGGAGTTGACTCAGCGCTTCACCAACGCGCAGGCGACATCCGCCTGGGGTGAACCCACCGCAGTGATCGCAAGGTGTGGCCTGGCGCTGGTTGAGGCTTCCGAACTTAGCTGCGTGACTGCCGGCGGTGTCGACTGGTTGGTAGATGACTCTCAAGCGCCCAACTACCGCTTTATCAGCTTTGCCAGAAACCCTGCGGTTGAAGTCATCGTCGATTCTGAAAAGGCCAGCGGGGTTGGTGCGCTGGAAGCGTTAGCCGGTGCAGTCTCAAAGATTCCGGCCAGCAAAACCTGTACCGAATTGGGCAATTAGCGCGGTTGGGTGCCCTGAGCTAAACCGGTCTGAATTAGGGTGTCCACCAACTGCGGATAACTGACGCCGGTGG
>JBEGRX010000025.1:0-11269 GCA_041180205.1 Actinomycetota bacterium
AACAGCCAGAAGTTCACGCGGCGAACGTTGATACCGGAGAGAACCGCTGCGTTTAGGTTTCCACCAATCGCGTAGATGTAGCGACCAAATGGGGTGCGGTTCATCACGACGGTGTATGCCAAGATCAGGACGGCCAACACAATCAACGTGATTGGAATACCGTTTGCCTGCGACAGCTGGAATCCAACGTAGAGCACCATTGCGCTGAGGATTACGTTCTTGATGTAGAACCAGGTGCGCGGTTCAACCACCTGACCGTACTTGATCTTGCCAGTGCGCTGACGAATCACAGCAACCCAGAGGGCGACCACGCCGATCACGGTCACAATCAAGGCAGTTAGGTTGTAGTCGATTGGGAAACCAACCAAAGTGTTGAGAGCCTTTTCCTTGTCCAAGAAGCCGTTACCGATGGCACGGAACTCGTCAGGGAATGGACCGATGTTGGAGTTCTGCAGGGTCAAAAGCGCCATGCCGCGGAACAGCAACATGCCCGCCAGGGTCACGATGAAGGCTGGAATACCGACGTAAGCGACCCAGAAACCTTGCCAGACTCCGACTATTGCACCGACCAATATGGCACCGATGATGCCGGCCCACCAAGGTAGCGCTGGCAGCCACTCCCAGCCGTCCTGCTCGAGAGGTCGAACCGTCAAAATTCCCGCGACCGCTCCAATAAAGGCTGCTACCGATCCAACCGACAGGTCGATGTGGCCGGCGATGATGACCATGACCATACCGATGGCAAGCACCAGGATGTAACCGTTCTGCACCACCAGGTTGGAGAAGTTGGTTGGGGTAATCGAAGCGGCGTTTGGAGTGGTGGCTGCAAAGAACAGCACCAGGCCAATCAGCGCTAGAAAAATACCGTTCTGCCTAAGGTTTACACCCTGCAGCCTGTTGCCGATCGAGTCAAAGAATCCTCGACTGCGCTCAATAAAAGCTGACATCAGCTCCTACCCTTCTCCATAGTCATGTACTTCATAAGTAGTTCTGGGGTCGCATCCTTGCGTTCAACTTCCCCGGTGATTCGACCTTCTGCGATCGCGTAAATGCGGTCGCAGATGCCCAATAGTTCTGGCAGCTCGGAGGAGATCACGATGATGCCCTTGCCCTCTGCTGCAAGTCTTTGAATGATGAGGTAGATCTCGTACTTGGCACCGACGTCGATACCTCTAGTTGGCTCGTCGAGAATCAAAACATCTGGGTTTACGTTGATCCACTTCGAGAGCACAACCTTCTGCTGGTTTCCACCGGAAAGCTGACCGGTGATGGAAAGCACGCTAGGAGCCTTGATGTTCATCGAGTCGCGGTATTCGCTAGCCTTTTTGAATTCCTCGTTGTTGTTCACTAGACCCATCGAAACGAAGGACTTGAGCGATGCGAGCGAGATGTTGCGCTTGATGTCCTCAATCAGGTTTAGGCCATAACGCTTACGGTCTTCGGTGGCATATGCCAAGCCGTTGTCAATGGCTTCGGAAATGGTTTTGACCTTGATCTCTTTGCCGGACTTATAAACCTTGCCGGAGATATTGGTTCCGTAGGAGTGACCAAACAGGCTTCTGGCGAATTCGGTTCTACCGGCACCCATGATTCCCGCCAGCCCAACAATTTCGCCGCGACGAACATTCATAGAAATGTTGTCAACCACGATGCGGTTGCGGTCGATTGGGTGGTAGGCGTTCCAGTTCTCAACCCGCAAGATTTCCTCGCCGATTTCTGGGTGACGAGCTGGGTAACGGTTTTCCATTTCGCGACCAACCATGCCCTTGATTATGCGCTCCTGGCTAACCGCATCTTGCTTCATGCGAAGTGATTCGATGGCGTGGCCGTCGCGGATAATTGTGGTGGTGTCGGCGATGGCCTCAATTTCGTTCAGCTTGTGAGAGATGATGATCGAGGTGATGCCCTGACCCTTGAGGTGACGAAGCAAGTCAAGCAGATGGGCGGAGTCCTCGTCGTTTAGCGCTGCAGTTGGCTCATCAAGAATTAGCAGCTTCACCTTCTTGGATAGTGCCTTAGCGATTTCTACCAGCTGCTGCTTACCAACACCGATGTCCTTGATGGCGGTTACTGGGTTTTCTTGCAGTCCTACCCGAGCCATCAACTTGGCGGCTTCCTGGTTGGTCTTGTTCCAATCGATCAGACCAAAGGTCTTGATCTCATTGCCCAAAAAGATGTTCTCGGCAATTGAAAGATGTGGGCTTAGTGCCAGCTCCTGGTGAATGATTACGATGCCCTCGGCTTCGGAATCACGAATGTTGGAAAACTTTTTAACGTTGTTTTCAAAAACGATGTCACCGGAATAGCTTCCGAATGGGTATACCCCGGAGAGAACCTTCATCAGGGTTGATTTGCCGGCACCATTCTCACCACAGATGGCGTGAATCTCGCCGCGCTCTACGGTCAGGGTGACCTTGTCCAATGCCACTACACCCGGGAAGGTTTTGGTGATGCTGCGCATCTCAAGAATTGAGTTGGACACGTGCGCTCCTTTGTTTCTATTTAGCTAGTTGGTTTCTTGGAGGATTGGCCCCCGAGTTACCCCGGGGGCCAATCTTCGGATCAAGGGTGATTAGCCTAGGTCGGCTTCGGCGATGTAGCCGGAGTCGATTAGCAATTCCTTGTAGTTGTCTACGGTGACGATGTATGGGGTTAGTAGGTAAGAAGGAACTACCTTTACACCGTTGTCGTAAGTGGTGGTGTCGTTAACCTCTGGCTCAGTGCCGTTGAGGATAGCAACTGCCATACCTGCTGCAACCTTTGCAAGTTCACGAGTGTCCTTGAAGATGGTTGAGTACTGCTCGCCAGCAAGCATTGCCTTGACGGATAGCACCTCAGCGTCCTGACCAACGATGGTAGGCATCTTGGTGTATCCAGCGTCGGTTAGAGCAGCGATGATACCGCGGCTTAGACCGTCGTAAGGAGATAGCACACCAGTCACAACGGAACCATCTGCGTAGTTACCTACCAAGATGTCTTCCATACGCTTCTGAGCTACAGCGCCATCCCAACGAAGGGTTGCAACCTGCTCGATGGTGGTCTGACCAGACTTGACCACTAGAACGCCAGAGTCGATCAGTGGCTGTAGAACGCTCATCGCACCGTTGAAGAAGAAGAATGCGTTGTTGTCGTCTAGTGAACCAGCAAATAGCTCGATGTTCCATGGACCTGCTGCGTTTGGACCGTCAGCTGAGGTTGAGTCCTCAGATGCGTAAACGCCCATGCCAACTAGCATCGAAGTTGCCTGCTGCACACCAACCTTGAAGTTGTCGAAGGTTGCGTAGTAGTCAACGTTTGCGCTGTCACGGATTAGGCGGTCGTAGGAGATAACTGGAACGCCAGCGTCTGCTGCAGCCTGTAGTACGTCAGTTAGCTGGGTACCGTCGATAGCTGCAATGATCAGAGCCTTTGCGCCCTTGGTTAGCATGCCCTCAAGCTGTGCAACCTGGGTAGGGATGTCGTCCTCAGCGTACTGAAGGTCAACTTCGAAGCCCTGTGCTTCCATCTCAGCCTTGATGCTCTCGCCGTCAGAGATCCAACGGGTTGAGGACTGGGTTGGCATGGATACACCAATTAGGCCACCAGTGGCCTCAGTGCCTTCGGTGGTTTCGGTCGAACCAGTGCTTGCGCAACCAGCTAGGACCATTGCGGATGCAGTAGCTACAGCCGCGAATCCGAGTAGTTTCTTAAACAACTCTGTTCCTTTCGTTCTCGGTCGGACCCCCGAATGATTTTGATCTGAGCGTGTCCATCTCACTCAGATTTCTTCCCGCAGCCGCAACCCGGAATGAGTAGCGGTTCTGCGAAACTCTTTGGTTCGAAGCAGTGGCGGTTACCAATCTGTTACCGCTCACATTTTCCAACCTGAACAGTCTGTCACCCTCGGGCAGCTCTGACTCACGCATTTGGTAACTGTCCGTATACATTTTGATAACGACTGAATAAAGCATCGACTTGAGGTTGAGGAATTGGAAGGCCGCCGCCGAGCTGCTCGGCAATAAATGCGCTCTTCGCATTGTCTTCACACATGATCGCTGCCTTGAGCGCGTCCTTGGCATCTGAACCGATGCTGAATACCCCGTGCTGCTTCATCAACACCGCCCTAGAGCGGTGATTGGTCAAGGTCTCCACGATGCCGCGACCGATTGAATCATCTCCAATGATGGCAAATGGCCCCAGTGGGATTTCACCACCGAACTCGTCTGCAATCGCGGTTAGCACGCACGGAATTGCTCGCCCTGCCGCTGCCCAACCGCAGGCGTAGTTGGAATGCGTGTGGACCACTCCCCCAACCTGCGGCATGTTGCGGTAAACGTAGGCGTGAGCTGCGGTGTCCGATGATGGCTTAAGGGTCTTGTCTTTGGCATTGCCATCAAGATCGCATAGCACCATCGATTCCGGGGTTAGTTCGTCGTAACTCAGACCCGAAGGCTTTATCAAAAATCCACTCTCAATGCGCTGAGAAATATTGCCGCCGGACCAAACCACAAGTCCTGCACCCCAGAGCTGAGCGTGCAGCTTTGCCAGCTGCTTTCTTGCCTTTTTCTCGCTAAGCACCCAAGACCTCCCGACGCATGGCCTTGAGGCGCTTCATGACATCGTTCGCACCGCGACCAAAGTAGTCGTGCAGTAATTCATACTCTGCGTAAAGTCGGTCGTACTGCCTGGCGCGCTCTTCATTTGGCACATAGAGTGCCTTTGATACCCGACCCATTTTCTCGGCTGCATCGCGCACCGATGGATAAGCCTTGGCGGCAACGGCCGCGTGAATCGCAGAGCCCAGTGCAGGCCCCTGCTCGGATTCGAGCACGCTTAGTGGCAAGCGAGTGATGTCGGAGTAAAGCTGCATCAGGAAGTGGTTCTTGATCAGCCCACCGGCAACGATAAATTCCTTGACTGGGACACCGCTGGCAGCAAAGGTCTCAACAATCTTTCGGGTACCGAATGCGGTTGACTCCAAAAGTGCCCGGTAGCCATCCTCGGCCTTGGTGGTCAAAGTTGCGCCGATCAAGATGCCGGAGAGTTCGTGGTCAACCAAAACCGAGCGGTTACCGCTGTGCCAGTCCAGCGCCACCAAGCCGTGCTCACCAACTTCTTGAGTTGCAGCCAGATCGGTGAGGTACTGGTGAATTGACTTGCCAGCCTTTTCGGCCGCATCAAAATAGCGCGGCGGGACTTGATTCTTGACGTACCAGGCGAAGATGTCGCCGACACCGGATTGACCGGCTTCATAACCAAAATAGCCAGAGACAATCCCACCGTCTACCACGCCGCACATGCCTGGCACCTCTGCCAAAACATCACCGTTCATAACGTGGCAGGTAGAGGTTCCCATAATCGCAACCATTTGCCCTGGTTCAGTGGCCTTTGCCGCTGGTGCCGTGACGTGGGCATCAACATTTCCAACCGCAACCGCAATGCCCGCAGGCAAACCGGTCCAGGCAGCAGCCTCTTCGGTTAGATAGCCGGCAGCGTCACCAAGCTGACCGATTGGGTGTTGAATTTTCTCTTCGGCAAAACCAGCAAAGCCTGGGTTCAGCGCAACGAAATATTCTCTGGATGGGTATGCGCCATCCTGCAGATTGCCCTTGTAGCCGGCAGTGCAAGCATTCCGGGAGTAGACACCGCAGAGCTGCCACACGATCCAGTCTGCCGCCTCGACAAACTTGTCCATGGCCTGATAGACCTCAGGAGCTTCCTCGAGGATTTGAAGACCCTTAGCCAACTCCCACTCCGAGGAAATCTGACCGCCGTATCGGTTTAGCCAGGATTCGCCACGCTCTCGAGCCACCTGGTTAATGCGATCGGCGTGGGGCTGAGCAGCGTGGTGCTTCCAGAGCTTCACATAGGCGTGCTTATTGCTTTCAAATCCAGCCACCTGGGAAAGTGGGGTGCCGTCAATCTTGACCGGCACCATCGTGCAGGCGGTGAAATCAGTTGCGATACCGATGACGTCAGTTGGGTCGATGCCGGCATTTCGAATCGCCTCGGGAACTGCGTGCTTTAGAACTTCGACGTAGTCGTTTGGATCCTGCAGTGCCCACTCCGGGGGAAGTTTTTCTCCAGTGCGATTTAGCACCTGATCCATTACGGCGTTTGGATACTCGAAGACTGCGGATCCAAGTTCGGTGCCGTCGGAAATATCGACCACAACGGCGCGGCCGGAAAGTGTGCCGTAGTCGACACCAATGGTGTACTTGCTACTGGGCATGACAACTCCGTCCGACTACTAAATGTTAGCGATAACATTGCCTCAAATCAGGGCAAAATCCATCACGCTTTTATAACTTTGGGACTGCTGCAGTCGAGCCTCGCAGAATAAGTTCCGGAATCAGGCGGTCAAGTTTTTTGGTCGAGGTTCCGGAGATCTCAGCGAGCAACAGATTCATGGCTCGGTTGCCCAGTTCCTTGAAGTCTTGGCGCAAGGTAGTCAACGGCGGAGAGCTATAGGTTGACTCCTCTAAGTCATCAAAACCAACGATGCTCAGTTGCTTCGGCACCTCTATACCGCGCTCGCGCATGGCGTGCAGCAGACCAAATGCCATGCGGTCATTGGCGATAAATATCGCGGTGATGTCTTTTGATTCGACGTCCAACTTTTTACCGATGCGGTAGCCCGTTTCAATTTGCCAATCTCCGTCAATGACCTGCGGAGTCAAATTGGCATTGAGCATTGTCGCGGTGTAGCCGGCAGCCCTGGTGGTGGATTCAAACCAGCCCTGCGGGCCGGATATATGAACGATGTTGCGGTGCCCTAGGTCAATTAGATGCTGGGTCGCAGCAGCGCCACCGGCGAAATTATCGACCGAAACTGCCAGTTCATCCATGCGATACATGCTGTCGAGAGTTACCACCGGAATGTCGGAGACCGCTGCTCTGGCAATCTCGACCGCTCGCAACTGCGGGGTGACAAGTGCCAGTCCTTCGATGCCCAGTTTCATCAGGTGATCAATTCCGGACTGCACCGATTCCTCATCGTTGGCATCGATGCCCACCGTCACCACAAAATAACCCTGAGCACGAGCCGCCGCCTCCATATGGTGCACCATCGCCGCAGGACCGGTGAAATCGGTGTCGGAGGACAAAATACCGAGCATCTTTGAGCGCGAAGATGCCAGCGCTCTTGCTGCCAGCGACGGACGATAGCCAAGCGACTCCATGGCTTTGAGAACTCGGGTTTTGGTTTCTGGGCGAATCGATGGATTGTTGTTCAGAACTCGCGAGACGGTCTGGTGCGAAACCTTGGCCAACCGAGCAACGTCATAGATATTCGCCTGCTTTGGGTTAGCCATTTGCTAGCTCTCCAAAGACTTTTGCGATGGCGGTTACATCATTTACCCAGGCTTCGCGCTCCTGGGGAAGCAAGGCTCTTTTTACGCTCAGCGATAGCTGATAGCCGGACTTTTGCTCTCGAAAACGAAGATCAACCTCGCCCAAGGTTTCCGCAATCAACACGAAGCGCTTTGGAATTTGAATTAGTGCGAAGGTGGCTCCGTGAGCTTCATCGCCATATCGAAGCTTTGCACCCTGACGAAAGTCAAACTTGGCCAGTTTTCCAAGCCAGCTGCTGAGCCCTGATTCGGTTGACAGCAGCTGTATGCCCTGTTTTATATCCCGCGTCGATTGAAATTCAAAACTCAGGGTATCGAGTTTGCGATTTGGGTCTGGCTTGGGAGATTGCGCAAAGCCAACGAAGTTGTCCGTCACTTCTGCACTCTCTCCCTAGCGGTGAAGGTGTAGGCCGCGACGCCAAACAGCAGGGCCAATAGCGAATGCGCCGAGAAGGTAATTGCATTCATTTTGGAGAAAGGATCGATCGACAAAAGTGGCAGCAACCAAAGCGAAGCGACCGGCAAAAACAAAAATGCAAAGAGTGCCCTAGCTCGAATGCCCTGATACACAAACCAAAGCCCAGTTCCAAAAGCCAAGTAACTCATGTATTGCGGGTAGCCAGCTGACGAGTCGATGAAGGTCTGGCTGGCAAAGATAAAGGCCAAAACCGCACCGGTCCAACTCGGAGCCGGGTTGGTTGGGCGCTTGCCAAACAAAGTCCACTTCATGACGTAAACCCTATCCTCGAAGTCTTACGCCCCAGCGCATCGAAGTGCTCTCGCCGCTGGCAAGGACCCGCAGATCCTCACCGGTATTGAAGGCATTCGCCGGGCAGGTTTGCGGTTCAATTGCGATGGCATTTCCCGGGCCCGTTACCCATGGGAAAACCTGGGTGTTGTAGACCATCAGCCAGTTGGCATCCTGCTGCCAAATGTCATATCCAAATCTCTCATTGGTGATGCTGACCACCGGATCAGACAGAGTGCAAAACTGTGTATCTAACTCCAGATTTGATAGCAGGGCTTTTTTACCCACACCAAGACCAAGTTCGCTGGCAGATTGCTCCCCGATCGGAATCATGTTCACGCCGTGGATTGCGGCAGTTTTGGCATTGACCTCAATGGTGGTGCTAGCGGTGTATGGGAAATAAGGGTGGCTTCCGATGCCAACCGGGGCCGCTAGCTCGCTTTGGTTGGTGACTTGATAGCTGATGGTCAAATCGCTCGAGGTGAGCTCAAACTCCGCCTCGACTTTTAGCTGCCAGGGATACCCTGCGGTGGGTAACACCGTGGTTTGCAATTTGGCGTAACCGGTTTTCGCATCAAGCACCTCGGCCAGATTCTCATCAACCATGCCGTGCAGCGCATTGCCCTTGCCGTCACGCACCTCGAGCTGAAAGCGCTGGCCTCGAAAAACGTATGACCCACCTTCGACGCGGTTAGGCCACGGGGTGAGCAGTGTTCCTGCGAACACCTTGGGACCGAGGTCGGTTTCGGGAATCACCTCGTGATCACCAAAGCGCAAGCCAACCAAAGCCAAGCCCACCAAGTTGATTACAGCGGCAGCGTCGCCATTAGTAATGGTCAGAGTTTGCGAAGTCATGGTTAGAGCTTGGCAGCCAATCGGTAGTAGGCCGATGACCACTGCAGTTCCTTGCGAATCGAGACCGAGGTGGTGCTGGAATCAATGTTCACCAACTCCACGCCGGCAATTCGAGCGAAGTCCTGGATGGTGGCCTCGGAAACCGAGTTGGTCAAAACCGTGTGGTGGCTACCACCGGCAAGCATCCAGGCCTCAGCCGACACCTCAAGGCTTGGAGCCGGCTCCCAAACCGCTCTCGCGACTGGCAAGTTAGGTAGATCTTCGGTTGGCTCAACAATCTGGATCTCGTTTGAGATCATGCGGAAGCGGCCACCCAAGTCAGTGAGGCAAACCACACGGCCACCAGCTGGCTTTGCGGTGAAGACCATGCGAACCGGATCTTCCTTACCGCCGATGCCGAGCGGGTGAATCTCAATGCGCGGCTTCTGCCCCGAAATGGTTGGGCAAACCTCCAGCATGTGAGCTCCCAACACCTTAGGTGTCCCCGGACCAAAGTGATAGGTGTAGTCCTCCATGAATGAGGTGCCGCCTCCGGCAGGTGTCATCGCCTTCATGATCGCCAGAAGAGCGGAGGTCTTCCAGTCACCTTCGCCACCAAAGCCATAGCCATCCGCCATCAAACGCTGCACCGCAAGTCCGGGGAGCTGCCGCAGCTCTCCAAGATCTTCGAAGTTCGAGGTGAAGGCCGAGTAGCCACCGGCCTCCAAGATTCCACGCAGCGCGATCTCAATCTTTGCGCCATAAACCAGTGAGTCATGACGAGCACCGCCAACCCGAAGTTCCGCAGCTACGTCGTATAACGCTTCATATTCCTGGCAGAGTTCTTCGGCCTCGGCATCGGTGACTTTTGCCACCGCATCAACCAGCGTGTTCACGCCGAGTTGCTCGATAGACATACCAAAGGTCATCTGGGCGGCAACTTTGTCGCCATCGGTGACCGCCACATAGCGCATGTTGTCACCAAATCGAGCCAGCTTGAGGTGCTGCGACTTCTGCCAACCTAGGGTTGCATAGGCCCAGGCATCAACCTCACCCTGCACTCGCTGATCGGTTGGGTGCCCAACCACCACCTTGCGGGCAACATCCATGCGGCTGAGGATGTGGGCATACTCGCGGTCGCCGTGAGCAGCCTGGTTTAGGTTCATGAAGTCCATGTCGATGGTGGACCAAGGTAACGACTGCCCGGCCTGGGTGTGTAGGTGCAACAGCGGCTTCTTCAATAGCTCTAGGCCATTGATCCACATCTTTGCCGGAGAGAAGGTGTGCATCCAGGTGATTACACCGACACAATTCGCACTCGCGGTTGCGGCCATCAAAGTGGCGCGAATCTCTTCGTTGGACTTCACAACCGGCTGCCAGACCAGCTTCACGCCGGCCCTCAGGCCTTTGGCCAATTGATCGACCACGAGTTGGGACTGTTCGGCAACCTGGCGCAGCGTCTCCTCGCCGTAGAGGTTTTGACTTCCGGTAACAAACCAAATTTCGAAGTTCTTGCCTGACATGACACTCCCTAATTGCAACGCTGCCTGTGCCTGCAATGTTAGCGTTCACATGGTGCTTCGCAAGACGTCTTATTGGCCGGGGGATAACAGTTTTATTTCACTCGATACCAGTTAGTCGAATTCGAGTGCTTATTAAATTGATAATTAGTGGTTTCGAATTTGTTCGATTTTGAGCGTATTCTTAACCGAAACCTAAAGCAGGAGTCAAATTGTCCAAGAGAGAGCGAATCGCAGCCAAGCTGTTTGATGGTCGCGACCTCTTCTATTTTGACGATCTAAAGTCCGACTTACCGGGTAATCGCAAGCCTGACCTGCGAGAGCCAGATGTCCGGCCCCAGACTGCTGATTTGCGATTTGATCCGCTGACCGGCGATTACATAACGGTCGCAAGCCATCGGCAAACCCGTGCTTTTTTACCACCGGCAAATGCCTGCCCGCTTTGCCCAACCACCGAATCCAACCTCTCGGAGCTCCCCGATAACTTTGACGTGGCGGTGTTTGAAAATAAGGGTCCGGCTTTTGGTCCGGGGGTTGGCCAAATCGAAGAGGTTTCCAGTTCTCCTTTTGGATTTTCGACGACCGCATTTGGTCGCTGCGAGGTAGTGGTTTTTAGCCCCGAACACGAGGGCAGCCTCGGTTCGATGCCGGTGAGCAGAATCGAAACGGTTATCAGGGCCTGGAGCGATCGCACCGGCGAGCTTTACAACCAACCGGGCGTGGTTCAAGTTTTCCCATTTGAAAACCGCGGTCAGGAGATCGGCGTCACCCTGCACCACCCACACGGTCAGATCTACGCCTATCCATTTGTGACTCCGAAGACCAAGCAGCTTTTG
>JBEGRX010000026.1:0-10487 GCA_041180205.1 Actinomycetota bacterium
CTGACGAGCCCCGCCAACGAAGATGTCTCCCTGGGTGGCGAGTGCTGCCGCTGCCCAGCTGGCAGCCTCATTACGGTCAAAGAGCGCCTGGTGGGTAAATCCCTTGAGCGACTTCACGCCTTCAATTCGAATGACGCGGTCGGTGTCAACCGAGATGATCGCGCCCATTTTTTGCAAGATTGAAATCAGATCAATAATCTCCGGCTCGATTGCCGCACCGGATAGCTCTGTCAGTCCAGAGGCGGTGGTGGCCGAGAGCAGCACCTGTTCGGTCGCGCCAACCGATGGGTATGGAAGCGAAATCTTGGCGCCCTTGAGGCCATCTGGGGCACTGAGCCTGGTTCCGGTTGGAAGCTTCTCGATTACCGCACCAAAGGAGCGCAAGACATCAAAGTGGAAATCAACTGGACGGTCACCAATTTCGCACCCGCCGAGGCCTGGAATGAAAGCCTCGCCCAGTCGGTGAAGCAGTGGACCACAGAAAAGGATAGGAATACGGGAGCTACCGGCATGAGCATCGATGTCCACCATGCGTGCCTGCTCGACATTTGAGGGATCCAACACCATGTCCCCGGTGACCGGATCGTGGTTGATGGTTACTCCGTGTAGCTGAAGTAGGCGAGAAACCACCTCAACGTCTGAGATGTGGGGCACGTCTTTTAGGGTGGATGCGGTTTCGCCCAATAGGGCAGCGACCATGGCCTTGGTAACTAGGTTTTTGGCACCTTTGAGGTCTACTCGACCAGTGAGCGGCTTACCACCGTTGATAGTGATTTCACTCACTTAGACTCCCTTGGCTGGAAGAGTCTTAGGTCTCCAAGACTCTCGCTTAGCCTCGAATTCGGCTATCGCTGCCTCGTTTTGCAAGGTGATGCCAATGTCATCGAGACCTTCCATGAGACGCCACTTAGTGTATTCGTCGATTTCAAAACTCACCGTTAGCTCACCGATGGAGACGGTTTGTGTGGGAAGGTCAACCTTTGCCACAGCGCCGGGATTGGAATCGATGGCCGCCCACAGCGCTGCCATATCAGCCTCGGCAATCACACCTGCGATAAGGCCCTGCTTGCCGGCGTTACCTCGGAAAATATCTGCAAACTTAGGGCTGAAAACCGCCTTGAAGCCAAAGTCACGCAGTGCCCAGACAGCGTGCTCACGAGAGGAACCGGTGCCAAAGTCTGGACCGGTAACCAAGATCTCTGAGTTCTGGAAAACCGGTTGGTTTAGCACGAAATCTGGTTCTTGCCCGCGCCAGTTTGCGAATAATCCGTCCTCAAAGCCGGTCTTGGTGATGCGCTTGAGAAACACCGCGGGGATGATTTGGTCGGTGTCGACGTTAGAGCGCTTTAGCGGCGCTGCCACACCCTCAAAAACTGAAATCTTCTCCATTTATGCCTCCAGATCCGCTGGGGCGGAAAGTGTGCCACGAACTGCGGTTGCGGCGGCAACCACCGGTGATACCAGGTGGGTCCTCGCGCCCTTACCCTGACGGCCCTCGAAGTTGCGGTTTGAGGTGGAAGCAGCACGCTCGCCCGGGCCCAGTTGGTCTGGGTTCATGCCGAGGCACATCGAACAGCCAGCAAATCTCCACTCTGCACCGAAGTCCTTGAAGACCCTGTCCAGACCCTCGGCCTCGGCCTGCAGGCGAACCATGGCTGAGCCAGGCACCACCATCATGCGAACGCCTTCTGCCTTTTTGCGACCCTTTACAATCTCGGCAGCTGCACGCAGGTCTTCAATTCGAGCGTTGGTGCAAGAACCTAGGAATACGGTGTTGACCGAAATGTCCTTCATCTTGGTTCCAGGGGTCAGGTCCATATATTCCAAAGCACGTTCGGCTGCAGCGCGTTCGCTGGAATCAGAGAATGAGCTTGGGTCTGGAACGCTGTCCATTAGTGATACGCCCTGACCGGGATTGGTGCCCCAGGTCACAAATGGGTCCAGTGCGTCTGCGTCGATAAAGACTTCAGCATCGAATGCCGCACCCTCATCAGTCTTGAGGGTCTTCCAGTATTTAACAGCTTCATCCCAGTCACTGCCGGTTGGAGCGTGTGGACGGCCCTTGAGGTATTCGAAGGTGGTCTCATCAGGAGCTACCATGCCGGCACGAGCACCAGCTTCGATGGACATGTTGCAGATTGTCATGCGACCCTCCATAGAGAGTGCACGAATCGCGCTACCGCGGTATTCCAAAACGTAGCCCTGACCACCGCTCGCGGTGATCTTGGCGATGACCGCCAAGATGATGTCCTTGGCGCTAACGCCCGGGCGAAGGGTGCCTTCGACATTGATAGCCATGGTCTTGAAAGGAGCAAGCGGCAGGGTTTGGGTTGCCATGACGTGTTCGACTTCACTGGTTCCGATACCGATACCGAGCGAACCGAAAGCTCCGTGGGTGGAAGTGTGAGAGTCGCCACAGACAATTGTCAACCCGGGCATGGTCAAACCGAGCTGAGGTCCAACCACGTGCACGATGCCCTGGTTCTTATCTCCCAGCGAGTGAATTCGAACCCCGAACTCAGCGGTGTTGTCGCGAAGCGCCTGCACCTGGGTGCGGGAGGTGAGATCAGCAATCGGCAGATGAATGTCCTGGGTTGGAGTGTTGTGATCTTCGGTTGCAATCGTTAGATCTTTGCGGCGCAGCTGACGCCCGGCAAGACGCAAGCCATCAAAAGCTTGTGGGCTGGTGACCTCGTGGATTAGGTGAAGGTCGATATAGATCAGATCAGGCGCACCGTTTTCGCCCTTGACCACCAAGTGGTCTCTCCACAACTTTTCAGCCAGAGTAAGTGGCTTATTTGACATGCTTCACCTCGCGAGTGCGTAGGTGAAGAGTTTACCGCACCCTGTAGGTTTAGGTGGTGACTCAATACCAGCCAGAGCAGCTTTCTCGGCTACAAAAACGCACCGTGAAAGTGCTTGCCATCGGACAAGCCTTTGGTGGTTTTGGTCTGGGAGCCACCCTGTCGGTTGGTGCGCTGATGGCTGCCGATCTTTCGGGCACCAACGCCTGGTCGGGCGCAGCCGCGACCCTGAGCACCCTAGGCAGCGCAACCAGTGCGATTCCGCTGGCCAATCTCGCCTATCGCAAGGGGCGCCGAGTGGCACTGGCTAGCGGCGCGGCGATTGCCATCACCGGTGCCATGACCATGATCCTGGCAGCCACGTTGCGCTCTTTCCCAATGGAACTAATCGCACTGTTTTTGCTTGGTGCCGGCTCGGCAGTCTCGCTGCAAGCGCGCTTTGCGGCCGCCGACATCCCAGTTTCTGGCCCACGTGGTAAGGACCTCTCACTGGTGGTCTGGGCCACCACCGTGGGCGCGGTGGTTGGGCCAAATTTGATTGCCCCGGGAGAAAGTCTCGGACTGGCGATTGGATTGCCGCATTTGGCGGGACCATTTTTGTTTACCATCGTGGCTCAATTGAGCTCCACCCTAATCTTCTGGTTTGGACTGAGGCCCGACCCGCTATTGATTGCCAAGGATATAGCTGGGCTGCCAGCCAGGAGAGTGAATCCGGGATTCAAGGCCGCCATAGAGGTGATTAGGGCGAGACCGTTGGCAGGCTATGCGGTGTTGACCATTGCCCTCAGCCACATGGTGATGGTTTCGATCATGAGCATGACACCGGCTCACCTGAATACCGCGGGACACTCACTGTCTGACGTTGGGCTAACCATTTCCCTGCATATCGCGGGCATGTATGCCTTTGCTCCGGTCTTTGGTGTTCTTGCGGACCGACTCGGCTCGGTAAAGACGATCGTGCTGGGTCAATTCATCTTCCTAGCCGCCATCGGTTTCGCAGGACTAGGTCAAAACAATTTTCAAATGGTGATCGTCGGCCTGTTCCTTTTGGGCTTGGGCTGGTCAGCCTCCACAGTTTCCGGCAGTGCACTTCTGACGCAAGTGCTGCCAACCGATGAAAAGACCAAGGTGCAGGGCTTTAGCGATTCCCTTATGAATCTCTCGGGCGCATTCGGAGGGGCAATCTCCGGCACAATCTTGCTGCTCTACACCTTCGGTGGCCTAAATGCGGCTGCACTAATTCCAGTGGTGTTTATCGTGGTGGCGACCAGTTTTTCGAGGCGCTGGCGCGGTTAAAAGAAATCCGCCTCTAAGACATTCGTCAATCAGAGGCGGAATTCGTGACTCCAGCGGGATTTGAACCCGCGCTACTGCCGTGAGAGGGCAGCGTCCTAGGCCGCTAAACGATGGAGCCGAAAGCAACCTGAGAAGTTTGCCATAAAACCTTGAAGTTGGCAATCTAACGGCTGAAAAGCTGCAGTGCTCCAGGGTGTATTTGCGCACTAAATGGTGCGGTGCCAACAATCTCACCATCGCAAGAAAGCGGGTAGTTGGCATTTTCGATGCGGATTGACTTGGCCTTGAAGATCTCCACCTCTGGAAATTTCACGTGCTGCCCTTGATAGACCGTGGGGAAGATTCTCAAAAGTCGAGGCCTGGAAACCTCGTGCAGGATAAACACCTCGAGTTCACCATCGAGGTGATCAGACTCCGGTGAGATGCGCATGCCGCCACCAAAGTTCTTCACATTCGCAACCCCGCACAACATTGCTTTTACGGTGCGGTGCTCGCCGTCCACAGTGAGGTGGTATTCGATTGGCTTGAAACTTGGAAGCTCCAAAAGCATCGCCGCAACGTAGGAGTTGGGGCCCTTGGGCCATTTCAATCCGTTTGCGCGCTTGGCACAAATCGCATCAAAGCCTGCGGAAATAGAACCGAAGGACCACAACTCTCGCTCCGCGGTGCTAACCCTCATGATATCTACCCGCTTGGGCGAATCAAGGTTTTGCAAGATGTTGTCGATAGCGGCCTGGGGATTGCCCAATTCGATCCTGAGCTGTCTAGCCTGGTCATTCCCGCTGCCGGCCGGAACCAGCCCCAGTGGGATTTGGTTTGGAACGCAGATGTTTACTCCGAGCTGTGCGGTGCCGTCACCGCCGACCGCAATCACTCCGGAAATTTCTTGATCGCTGATCGCAAGTTGCGCCTTGGACGATGCTGCGAGCGCTGATTCGGCCGAGAGATTGATAGCCGGGATGCCCGCTTTTGCAAGCCCGGCAAATACCTGTTCGCCCACCAGATTGCCACGACCGCGATTTGCAGCTGGATTGACTAAGACTCCAATTGGCTTCATTGCCGACCTTTCTCAGATGCCACAAACATAGACTGTTCTGCGAGGCGGTAAGTATGAAAATCACCAAATTTGAGCACGCATTTTTGCAGATCGAGCTCTCAGCCAAGCAACTACTGATTGATCCAGGTATTTACTCACCACAGCTACCGGCTTTGGACAATGTGGTTGCTGTGGTTCTAACCCACCTTCACGATGACCACAGTTACCTGCCACACCTTGCAGCAATCAAGCAGCAGTTTCCAAATGTGCGATTCTTCGGCCCACTGGATGTGGTGGCAAAACTCGGTGAGCTCGGCTGCGAGCGGGTAAGTCACGGCTCGCACCTAGAAGTTGAGGGCTTTTCACTGGACTTCTTTGGCGACCAGCACCAAGAGATTCACCGCTCGATTCCGCTGGTGCAAAACGTTGGGGTCTTGGTAAATTCCAAGCTCTACTACCCCGGCGATAGCTACACCCAGTGCGATTACCCATTTGAAATCCTGGCCTGCCCATCGGCAGCCCCCTGGATGAAAATCTCAGATTTGATTGATTACCTGGATGTTGTGAAGCCAAAGCGAGCTTTCGCCACCCACAATGCCATCCTGAGTGAACATGGGCATGCGCTGCAAAACAATCGGATTCGGGAAATTGTGACCAAACACGGCGGAGAGTTCAGCTTCCTCAGAGAGGGTGAATCCATAACGCTCTAAAGCGCCACCACAATCGCCGCGATCAACATCGCGATGGTGGTTGAGCCCCAGAGCCTTTTTTCCTTGGCCGACTTGGTGATGTTATTCATCAGAGCCGCCACCGCGGCAAACCCAATTAGCCCCCAGTTCACCCACTGGTTTAGATCTTCACTCAACAGCTTTGGCACCACCCCGAGTTGCGCCAGGTAGTGACCGGAAATGGCCAGGGTCAAAGCGAATGACATAGCACTGGCAATTCGATACGGGGTTGGTAACTTACCCGGCATTTGGCCACCGTAGGCATACTCTCCAAGTGGCGCTCCAAAGACCAGTGCTAGTTGAAAAAGCGCGGTTGCGAGAAAGGCAAAAACCAGAAAACCGGAGGCAAATGCATCAAGCATTTCTACCTCCGGATTTCAATCGCTGGGATACCTGGACTCGAACCAAGAACAAAGGAACCAGAAACCTTCGTGTTGCCAATTACACCATATCCCAATGGTTGGGCCTTAGACCCGACGCTCTATCTTAGCGGGCGGAAGCGAAAGCCTCTAGTCGGGAAATGCTTCTTTCCTTGCCTAAGAATTCCATGCACTCAAACAGCGGAGGTGTGACCCTTCTTCCAGAGAATGCCGTGCGAATTGGGCCAAAAGCGTTTCTCGGCTTCTCTCCCAAGTCCTCAACCAGCGCCTCATTCAAAGTTGCTTGTATCGCATCGGTTGTGAAGTCTTCCAGCTTTTGAAGTGCTGTGATGGCAGTCTCAATGATTAGCTTGGCATTCTCTGGAAGCTGCGAGAGCGCATCCTCCTCATAGCTGAGTTGGTCATCAGATGCGAACATAAAGCCCAGCATTCCGGCGGCTTCAGACAGCACCGTGATGCGCTCCTGCACCAGCGGAGCAAGTTTGTGCAGCAGCGCTAACTGCTCAGCACTTGGTGCTGCTGGCAACACTCCGGCCGACTGCAGGTAAGGCAGAATGCGAGCCTCGAAGTCGGAAGCCTCCAGCAGACGGATGTGAGAGGCGTTGATGGAATCGGCCTTCTTCTGGTCAAAGCGAGCCGGGTTTGGATTCACGTTTGCCACGTCAAAGTTGGCGCAGAGCTCTTCCAGGGTGAAGATGTCGCGGTCAGCTGCAATTGACCATCCAAGCAGTGCCAGATAGTTCAACAGACCCTCTGGAATGAAGCCGCGATCGCGGTGTAAGAACAGGTTGCTCTCTGGGTTTCGCTTGGAGAGCTTCTTGTTGCCCTCCCCCATCACAAATGGCAGGTGACCAAAGCGCGGAATGAACTTGGTGATGCCCGCTTCATACATAGCGTTGTAAAGCGCAATTTGGCGTGGCGTGGAAGAAAGTAGGTCTTCACCGCGCAAGACGTGGGTAATGCCCATCAGTGCATCGTCGACCGGGTTCACCAGGGTGTAGAGCGGCTGGCCGCCAGGGCGCACCACCACGAAATCTGGGAACGAACCGGCTGGGAAGGTAATTTCACCGCGCACTAGGTCGTCAAAAGTGATGTCCTGATCCGGGACTCTTAGGCGCAGCGCTGGTTGACGCCCCTCGGCCAGGTAGCGCTCACGATCTGCCTGCGATAGTTCGCGCTCAGAGTTGTCATAACCCAGCTGCACGGCGCGACTATTCGCCTTATTGCGCTCCTCGATTTCTTCTGCGGAGAGGAAGGACTCGTAAACGTGACCGGACTCCTTGAGCTTGTCGATGACGTCCATGTAGATCTCGGTGCGCTGGGACTGACGATAAGGCTCGTGTGGTCCCCCGACCTCAACACCCTCATCCCAGTCCATACCCAACCAACGCAGCGCGTCGATGATCTGGTGGTAGCTCTCTTCGGAGTCTCGGGCCGCATCGGTGTCCTCGATGCGGAAAACGAAGGTTCCGCCGACTCTTCTGGCGTATGCCCAATTGAACAGTGCGGTTCTAACCAACCCAACGTGTGGGGTGCCGGTAGGCGATGGGCAGAAGCGGACTTTGATGTCCGAACCGGTTGCGGTGGTAGTGGGTGCGGTGATTAGCGTCATAACGAAAGACAAGCTTAGGCAACCAAGTTGCGCAATACGCCAATACCTTCAATCTCGCACTCAACTTCATCACCGTGAGTGATGCGAGAAATACCCGCGGGAGACCCGGTGAGAATTACATCGCCCGGCAACAGAGTGAGGTTTTCCGAGACAAACGAGACGATGGTTTCAACGTCGAAAATCATGTCGCTGGTAATTGAATGTTGGCGAAGTTCTCCTTGAACCCGAGATTCAAGATGTTTTGCGGTGGGATCAAATTCGGTTTCGATCCAAGGACCAAGCGGGCAGAAGGTGTCAAAACCCTTGGCCCTCGCCCATTGCAAATCTGAGAATTGAATATCTCTCGCGGTGACATCGTTACCGATGGTGTAGCCAAAGATGTGATCTTTCACCGCTGATTTTGGGATGTTTTTGGCCTCTTTGCCAATCACAATTGCAAGTTCAACCTCAAGCTCGACCTGGTCGGACTGCTGTGGCAACACGATGTGTTGGCCGGAACCAATAATGGCACTTATTGGCTTGAAGAACAGCAGTGGCTCATCGGGGACATCCTGGGAAATCTCTGCAGCGTGAGCCGCATAGTTCATTCCGATGCAGATGACCTTGCTGGGCGCAACTGGAGCGAGTAACTGCACCTGATCAAGGCTAACTATCTCGCCAGAGTGTTCCATCGAGTCCATGGGATTGGAAGCAAACAGCGAGACCTGATCTTGGTTTATGGAACCGAATCTAATCTCATCGTTGAGATTGAATCTTGCGATTTTCATTTCGTTAGTCTGCCAACTTCAGCATCCAGTTGTGGCGATCTGGAACGGTGCCGTACTGGATGCCAGTCAGTTCCTGACGCATCGACACGGTTAGCTCTCCCGGCTCATTACCTCCGATGACAATCTCCTCGTGCTCAGACTTAAAGGTGCCGACCGGGGTAATTACGGCAGCGGTACCGCAGGCAAATACCTCAACGATTTCATTGGACACGATGGCTTCGCGCACCTCAGCCAGACTGACCTTGCGCTCTTGAACCTCGATGCCGCGATCGCGCAGCAGGGTGATTACCGAGTCGCGCGTGATGCCGTGCAAGATGGTGCCATCAAGAGCTGGAGTTGCGACGTGGCCGTCTTTGTAAACAAAGAACAGGTTCATGCCACCGAGCTCTTCGATGTAGGTAGCGCTCTCGGCATCTAGGAACATCACCTGGCTGCAGCCGTTCTCATAGCCCTTAGTCTGCGCTAGTAGCGATGCTGCATAATTACCACCAGTCTTGGCCTCACCGGTGCCGTGTTTTCCAGCACGCGAAGAGTCCAACGCGATCCAAATGGCAACCGGCTTGAGTCCTCCTGTGAAGTAAGGACCGACCGGCGATGCAATCACGCGGTACTCGGCACGTTGCGCGGCACGAACACCGAGGAAGTTCTCGGCTGCAATCTCAAATGGCCTGATGTACAGCGTTTTTTCGCCCTCGGGAGCCGGTACCCAATCACCATCGACGGCGATTAGCTGACGAAGTGACTCTACAAAAACATCGATTGGCACTTCCGGAAGCGCCATTCGGTGCGCCGATCGCTGCAGGCGTTTGGCATTGGCTTCTGGCCTAAAGGTCCAGATTGAACCGTCCTGGTGACGATAAGCCTTGATGCCCTCGAAGATTTCCTGGCCGTAGTGCAGCACGGCTGCCGACGGTTCCATCATGATCGGTCCGTATGGCATCACCTCGGCGGAGTGCCAACCCTTGTCCTTCTCCCAGATAACGACCACCTGGTGATCGGTTAGTTTGGCGCCAAAAACCGGATTAGCCAAGATGGCATCGCGCTCAGCCTTTGGGGTTGGGTTGGGGTTTTTAGTTACTTTGAATTCCATAATCGCTACCTAAATCAGAGCCAGGATGCTTTGGGCAACCTGATCAGTCGAACGCTTTGAGTTCCCGCGGTTGGCGAGATCTTGCGCCACCGCACTTTCAATCCTGACCGCTGCCTCGGTGTAGCCGAGGGTTCTAGCCAGAAGTGCTGCAGAAAGGATTGCTGCAGTTGGATCAGCGAGGTTTTTGCCCGCGATGTCCGGAGCTGAGCCATGAACGGGTTCGAACATGGAAGGGAAAGTCCCGGTTGGATTTAGGTTAGCCGAGGCAGCTAGGCCAATGCCACCGCAAATTGCAGCGGCCAGGTCGGTGATGATATCGCCAAATAGGTTGTCGGTGACGATCACATCAAAGCGCTCTGGGCCATTCACCATGTGGATGGTGGCGGCATCGATGTGCATGTAGTCGTGGGTGACATTGGGATACTTTTTGGAAACCTCGTCGACCATGCGAAGCCAGATCTTGCCGGCGTGAACCAGCACGTTGGTTTTATGCACCAGCGTGACGTGCTTGCGTTCGCGATTAGCGGCCAGGTTGAATGCGTACTCAACCGCTCTGCGGACACCAAAAGCGGTGTTTACCGAAACCTCGTTGGCAACCTCCTGATCGGTGCCCTGGCGGATTGCTCCGCCATTACCCACGTATGGACCTTCGGTGCCCTCGCGGACAACTACAAAGTCGACGCCCTTAGCATTTGACAGTGGCGAAACCACACCATCAAAAAGCTTGGATGGTCTGAGGTTGATGTGGTGATCAAAGGCAAAACGAAGTTTCAA
>JBEGRX010000027.1:0-9352 GCA_041180205.1 Actinomycetota bacterium
TGGCTTCGGCCTGCAGCTTTGCCGCCAAAGCATCTGAGAGTGCGACTGGCTGAGCCTTTTCATTTCTTGAGATCGCGCTTACCGCATCAGACCAAGTCTGACTCTCACGGATCGCTAGGCCTGCGAGTCCAACTGCTCCTAGTCGTTCAGCCATCTCGTCCAGGGTCTGCTGGCGCGGTCCAATAATTAAGGCTCGCTTGCCAACGTAGGCCAAGTTTGCAATTAGATTTACCGCGGTCTGTAGATAGCCACAGCCCGGCAGGGTCTCAACCGCAAAGGATGAGCCGCCCAGTGCTTTTTTCAAAACAGCTTGTTGAGAGCTGTCGGCATTCGCCACCAAAACAATGGATTCGGCATCGGCCAACTGCTGAAGTTCAGTTGCTGCAGCAAGTTCAAGCAGAAGTGAGCTGTCCTGAGCCGGGTGCATCAGTTGCGTGGTGAGCAAATCTGGCACGAAGTTGCCAAGCACCAATAGTTTTTCAACCTCAACAGCTTGCCCCTGCAGTATCTCCGAGACCAGCGCAAGCACTGAGCTGGGAATCAAATCACCCTGGCCCACCGCTACCGCCAACAAATCATTTGGGTTGAAACTTGGACGGTGTGAGGTTATTAGATTGGTCAGCGCTGGATTCAATATCGGTCTGGCGTCAATGCGAATTTCGTAATCGTCACCCTTGGATATCAAATAGGTGGGCCAGAGCAAAATCGGGAGCTTTTGGTTGGTGTTTTCATCCTCCACCAGACCACCCGCTATGAAAAGTGAGGCGATGCCAAAGTTGTCAGAAATTCGCTCGGCCTTGAGCTTAATTCGCCGAACCGTACTATGGGCTCTGGCCTGGGCAACCCCGTCTCGGACCAAATTGCTCAGTGTCGTGCTTCTCGAGGAGACCAGCTGCGCCAGACCACCGGGGTGCGAGCGTGCCAGATCAACCTGACCAAAACTCGAGAGCTCAAAAGACACCAGGGGATTAGTCCCACCAATGCCCTGCAGTTCGTCGCGCCAAGCGCGGATTCTAAGTTGCGGCTCCACGCCCAAATCCTAAGAGGCAACTTGGCTAAAGTGCGGACGGCTCTCGGATGGCCTAGGAATCAGTTATTTATTGGGATTTGTCGCATCCCAATCAATTCGAAAATGCATCGAAATTTGCGAGTAACCTAGTACCAGATTTTGGCTTCGTAGCTCAGTGGATAGAGCAACGGTTTCCTAAACCGTGTGTCGTAGGTTCGATTCCTATCGAGGCCACTTAGGCAGCGTGACGCTGCATTCCCAAAAATGGCTCCCATTGCGGATCTTCTTTCTCTACTCCCCTGACCGTCCAAATCAAGCCAGTGGGCATCTTTGGTGTCAGCTTGAGTTCCCAGCCCATCTCAGCCGGAGTCTTATCACTTTTGGCGTTATTGCACCTTAGGCAACAGGCCACCAGGTTTTCCCAGCTGTCGGCGCCGCCGCGAGATTTCGGCAGGATGTGATCGATGGTGTTGGCACTCTTGCCGCAGTAACCACAGCGGTGACCATCACGCCTGAGCACCCCACGCCTGGAGACTGGAATCTTTCTGGATCCCGGGATGCGAACGTAGCGCTGCAGCAGGATCACGGTTGGCAATTCAAATTCTCGATCGGCGCTGTGAACCTTGCCCCTTTCGGCTCCCGCCAAAATAGTGGCTTTTTCATTCAGGACCAGGATCAAAGCTCTTTTGAATGAAACCACCGCTAGTGGTTCATAACCTGCATTTAGGACTAACGTGCGCAACTAACTACTCCTTTATCGAAACCACCCGCACGGCCTGCGGGATTTCGGTGTGACTGCCCAGAAATAAAAAACGCGCCGCAAAATGCGACGCGCGAAATTTCCCGGCCAGATATGCAGGGATGCTGATGCAGATGGATCCAATTGCCTTGCTTGGCGAGCAAACTACTGGGCACCGTGCACCTCCTTGCCAGAATCAAGCCAACACTTGACCAAAGATTACGACTAAGGAGTTCAAATCTGCGCAGAAACGCAGAAACAAAAAGTGAAGTTTTGGTATCGATTAACCGTTGATGTCAACTAGGCGAATGATGTGGAATCGCGGGGTGAAGATCGGTGCCAACTTGACTCGGTCACCTGGTTGAGGGGCGTGGTAGAAGTTGCCATTACCGGCATAAATACCGTTGTGGCTGTAGTCGTTGAAAACCACGATGTCTCCCGGTACCGCATCCTCAATATCGATCTTGACGCCGAGCTTGGACTGTTGGTAAACGCTGTGCGGTAATGGGATACCAAACTGCGAGTAGATAAACATCACGTAACCCGAGCAGTCAAAGCCAGCTGGGGTTTCACCACCGGAAACATAAGGGACACCGACCTGCTCGGCAGATGACCGCATGATTAGGGCTGAGGTCAGATTTGTGTAACGCGGCTTCACCCAGTAATCCTCGGCCAGCGGGCCGGTGTAATTGCGACTTCTGGTTGTAGTTACCTGGAACTCAGAGGCCTCGGCCGGTTCATAGTCACCGCGCGAGAACTCAACGGCACGAACGGTTGCCACCGAAAGTCCTTGCGATTGGGCAGAAAACTCAACCAGTCGATTGTCACGTGTTAGGCCACTAAGAGCTGTGGTCTCAGGGTCAAAACCGTAGGAAGGCAATGCCGAAGTGGCGAGCAGGCCGATGGCTGCGATCATCGTGACAGGCGTGCGAACATTCCTGCTGCGACGAGCGCGCTTTGGCTTGGTCTGCTGCTTGCGCATCTCTTTGCGAGATACCAGCTGAACCTCTGCGGTTTGATGGGTCAAAAGGAATCCTCCGAAAACTTCATTGGAACTTCCGCGTGAAGCAGTATAACCGAGGTTTTTACTCACCAACGAAAAGGTGAGACGCAATCAGCTCATCTAACAGCATTCCCTCAGCTTTACCTGCAGCACTGAGCAACCAGCCGGTTTTCTCAACCGCTACTGCCACCTTTGCCCCCGGCAATAGCCCAAGTTCTCTGAGCTGCAGCAGGAATTCTTCGTCCACCTGAACCGGCTCACCGATGCGAACCAGTTGGTATTCACCACTTTCCACAGCCGTCACCGGACGACAGCTGGTCGGTTGTGATGCGGCAAGTCCGATCAAATCCAGCCCGGGCACCGGCATGCCAAACGGTGAGTGTGTGACATCACTTAGTAGCCCTGCGATTTTGAGTTCCACGGCTTCACTCATAACGTGCTCCCAGCGGCAAGCCTCCTCGTGAACCAGATGCCAGTCCAGGCCGATGACCTCAAGCAATAAGCGCTCAGCTAGGCGATGCTTTCGCATCACCTCGATGGCTGTTACCCGACCGGTCTCGGTAAATTCCAATTGGCGATCATCGCCGATTCGCAACAAGCCATCTCGCTCCATACGCGCAACGGTTTGGGAGACTGTCGGCCCGGAGTGATCCAAACGCTCTGCGATGCGAGCGCGCATTGGAATAATGCCGTCTTCCTCCAGCTCCAAAATCGCCTTCAGGTACATCTCCGTGGTGTCGATTAGATCGGTCATGATGCCCCCTTTGGCTTAGCAAGACTAATGCTAAATCAAAGCTAAACTTGGCTCATGGCCGAGATCAAAATTCCAAGCGAACTGCTACCTAAAGACGGAAGATTCGGCTGCGGCCCGTCCCGCACCAGAGCCAGCCAACTGACCAACTTTGTCACTGAAGGTGCTGCCCTGATGGGCACAAGTCACCGCCAGGCTCCGATCAAAAACCTAGTTGGCGAGATTCGCGCTGGGCTATCCAGCCTGTTCCGAGCCCCTGATGGGTATGAGGTAGTTCTCGGGAATGGCGGTTCCACCGCTTTTTGGGATGCCGCCGCCTTCAGCATCGTGCAGACCAAGGCCCAGGCATTGGTGCACGGGGAATTTGGTTCTAAGTTCGCTAGCGCGCTAACGAACCCATGGCTCACCGCACCAACGGTTATCAAGAGTGAGCCTGGATCTAGGACCGAGCTTATTGCCGAGGCCGGGGTTGACTCATATGTCTATCCACACAACGAGACCTCAACCGGTGTAGTCACCCCGGTGAATCGAGTAGCCGGTGCCGACTCCGGGGCACTGATGCTCACCGATGCCACCAGTGCTGCTGGAGGTATCGACTTTGAGCTAACCGAGACCGACGTTTACTACTTCGCACCGCAAAAGAACTTTGCCTCAGACGGTGGGCTTTGGCTTTCCATGATGTCGCCGGCTGCCATCGAGCGAGTCGAGCGAATTCATGCGAGCGATCGCTACATTCCAGAGTTTTTGAGCGTGAAGACCGCGCTTGATAACTCGCGTCTAAACCAAACCTTGAACACTCCCGCCATCGCAACCCTTTACCTTTTGAACGATCAAATCAAATGGATCAACCAAAACGGCGGCCTCAAGTGGGCAGATGCCAGAACCAAGCAAAGCTCGAAACTTTTGTATGACTGGGCAGAAAAAACTTCGGTCGCCAGCGCTTATGTTTCAAACCCGGATCACAGATCTCAGGTTGTAGTGACCATCGACTTCGAAGCGGGCATCGATGCCACCGAGATAACCAAGACTCTGAGGGCAAATGGCGTGGTGGATGTTGAGCCATATCGCAAGCTGGGTAGAAACCAGATTCGAGTTGCGACGTTTGTGGCCACTGAGCCAAGTGATGTGGCAGCACTGATTTCTTGCCTCGACTATGTGTTGGAGCGCCTCTAATGGCAAAACTATTTGTCAAGTTTTCGGATCGCCACCCAGAGCCAAAACCTGCCGAGGTCAACGCCAAATTAGCTATCTTGGTCGGAACCGGCCTCTGGGCTTTGCTCTTGATCGGCTTCATTGCGTTTTACCCGGCGCTGTCTGACGCGGGTCTTGACTGGTGGCTTCACACCGCCATCATTGGCGTTCTGCTGGGAGTCCTCGCCTTGTTCATGGTTCGTAAATCCTGAGTGCATTCCCTCAATCAGGGCATCGGCCTCGGCATCGCTGTTGGCCTTGCCCTCGGCGCGCAACTGACGCCTAAATTCTGCTAACCGCTCTGCCCATGGCACCCACTGCGGGGCAAGCTGGGCATCTTCAGATGCCAGCAGGTTGATCTCGGAGACAGTGAGCGGGCTGCGCTTATCGGTCTGGGTCAGGGTTACTACCCAGTGCCAGTGCTGATACTGCTTCAGGGTGCAGCTATAGCGCACCTCAATGACGTTTTTCTCGATTTCGGTCTCAGAGACGAAATCGCCAATCAGCGCAAGTTCAGTGGTTTCCCGGAGCGCTGCAAGCGCTAGTTCGGTAGCACTAACCTTCGAGCTCATCAGCAACCTTGCGCAATAGCTGCGCCACCTTGCGAGAGTGAGTCGCCTCTGGGTACTTGCCGCGCTTTAGGTTTCCGCCGATCTGGTCCAGCAGGCGAATTAGGTCTTCGGTGATGATTGCTAGATCTTCGGCAGGCTTGCGGTTCATTGGAGTGAGAGTTGGGACCTCGATGATGCGCACCGAAAGCGCCTGAGCACCCTTGCGGCCATCGGCAATGCCGTATTCAACGCGGGAACCTGGCTTGATGGTTGAGGTGCCGGCGGGCAGTGCGGAGATGTGCAGAAATACCTCGTTGCCATCATCGCCTGCGATGAAGCCGAAGCCCTTGTCGTCATCAAAGAATTTAACTTTGCCGGTTGGCATACGTCCTACTTTCCACTAACCGGCGATAAGTGTATCTGAAGAGTTAGAGTTATCTGATGGCTGATTCTCCAAAGCGCTCTCAAATCGAAGTAACCCTGGCCTACATGGCGATCGGGGTAATTCTGGTATCCCTAATTTCTATGGCTGCAACGCTGATTTTGACGGCCCTCGGGGTCCAGCAACTACCAGCTCTAATGGCACAGTTGCCGCTGATTGGATTCCCCATCGGGTTCCTACTCATCATCGGCATGCTGGTCACCGCTATCGCCCGCAGGGGCAAAAACAATCGGAGCTAATTGTCTGAATTACTGCTGATAGCCGGCTCACTGCGTGAGATGAGCGAGGCTGAGCTGAAGGCAGTCCTGAGGCCACTAGGAAATTCCGCCGCGGCACTGGGCGACATGTTTGACCTGGCGCGCGCGATGGTAGGGCGCCGGGAATTAGAGCGAAGAATTCGCCTAATGGACAAAGACTCGATCGCTGTCCTGAAGGCCGGGGGAACCAATCAAAAACTGCAGCAGAGCTTCCTTGCTTCTGAGGCTGGCGCATTTGAGTCAGCCGTAGAGCTTGCCAAAGAATTGCAACCAATTCGACTCAAGCCGGTAAAGCACGATTTAGTTGGCAGTGAGCTTGCGAATTATGAAACGCAGCTGGCGATCACCGAGATTCTCTTTGCCTGCGAGCGGCACTGGTTAGAGGCGGTCAAGGCCGGCCTTCGTGCCGCCGAGGCAAAAGATTTGGCAGCGGTTCTAAAAATGGATCTTGCTCAACTGCAGCTGCGCTTTCAGCTTGCAAAAAGGGCTGGATTGGTGGATGTCATCGACAACCGCTACGTCTCAACCATTGCTGGTCTGCAGTGGTTAGATGCCAACCCAGCGCAGCGCTGGTTGGTTTTAGCTCAGTCGATCTGGGATCTGCCGCCACTAACCGTAGGGGCAGGTTCGCTCGAGACCCAGCTGAGTGAGCAATACCCGCTGTTTGATCAAAATGACCTGGAGCTGCTGCGCTATGGCCACATTTTG
Source organism: Actinomycetota bacterium (assembly GCA_041180205.1). Taxonomy (GTDB): domain Bacteria; phylum Actinomycetota; class Actinomycetes; order Actinomycetales; family Microbacteriaceae; genus Aquiluna. Next base: position 6,652 of record JBEGRX010000027.1, read on the forward strand.
GGATTGCTCTCCGATCTTGAGCCCACGCCATTGTTTAGAGCTGCAAGTCTGGATATTGCGAACGCTGGGCAATTGGTTTGGGATCAATTTCCTAAGCCAGTCACCAGAATCATCATCCAGGGAGACCTCAGCATCATCTCCCCCGGTCCGCTTTCACCCGAGACGCACAAGCAAATCGACCTCTTGGCTCAGTCTGAGGATCTTGGGCTGGCCTGCCGCTTTAGATTGTCGCTGAACTCTGTGCTGCACGCCATGGAGATGGGTATGAGCGCATCCGAGATTGAAGAGATTTTGCTTTCCCTCTCCGGATCTGATTTGCCGCAACCGGTTAGCTACCTGCTGTCCCAGGCAAAAAAGAAATTTGGCGAGCTGACGGTTCGGGCGATTGCTGGCCAATCGGTTGTGGAGTCAAGCGATGCAATCCTGCTCACCCAAATTTTGAATGAAAACGGTCTGGCCGCGCTGATGTTCAAGGACGATGGCGCCCGCTTGATTTCTCGACTAAACCCAAGCCTGGTTTATTTCAACCTGCGCGACGCTGGCTATCCGGTTATTCAGCTCGACGAGGCCGGCAAAGTAATTACTCCTAGGCTTTCGCAGGTTTTCGTGCAGCCTGAGGTGGTGGACGTTTTTGCTCTTCAGGCAAAGGCTTTGCTGAGCGCAGAGGCCAAGGCACCTAGCCCAGATGACCATCTGCGCCAGTTGCAGTTTGCACTCAAGAACAAGCTCAAAGTCGGCGTAAGGGTCGACATGCCCGAGGGCATCGTTGAGCTTGAAATGACCCCGCTTGGGATTGCCGGTGGTAGATTCCGAGGCCGCGATGTAGTCAAAGAGGCAGAGCGCACCTTGCCACTTTCTAGGATTCAGGCCGTCTGGCTCAGTTAGGCTTTAGGGATGTCTGCTGGGCCGCTAATTGTGCAATCTGACCGCACGGTGCTGCTCGAAACCGATCACCCGCAGTCCAAAGATGCCAGACATGAATTGGCAATATTTGCCGAACTCGAGCGCGCTCCGGAGCATATTCACACCTACCGCATTACCAGGCTTGGGCTTTGGAACGCCAGGGCTGCCGGACACGATGCCGAATTCATCATCGACTCGCTAAAGCGCTGGAGCAAGTATCCAGTTCCCGAAGGTGTCGAGCGAGAAATTCGCTCCACCATCGACCGTTACGGCAAGTTGGTAATTGATCGAGATGAAACCGGATTGCGACTTTCAGGGGCAACGTCTTCGATTTTGATCGAGGTTGCATCCAACAAAAAAATCTCCGAACTGCTCGACGAGCGGCTAGAAAACGGTTACCGCATCAAGGATTGGGCACGGGGTCAGCTCAAGCAGGAACTGCTCAAGTTAGGCTGGCCGGCCGAGGACAATGCCGGATTCACGCCGGGCACGCCTTTTGAAATTTCCCTCGATGAGAGCCTGTGGCAACTGCGCGACTATCAGCGCGAGGCGGTGAACAAGTTCGAAGCCGGCGGCTCTGGTGTGGTGGTGCTGCCCTGCGGTGCCGGTAAGACTTTGGTTGGTGCGGCAACCATGGCCGAGGTAAAAACCAACACTTTGATTTTGGTCACCAATACCGTCTCTGCCCGACAGTGGCGGGATGAGCTTTTGGCAAGAACCACGCTTGAAGAAAATGACATCGCGGAATACTCCGGGTCAACTAAAGACATTGGTCCGGTGACCATTGCCACCTACCAAATTCTCACCACCAAGCGCAAAGGTGAGTTCGCTCATCTCGAGCTACTAAATGCCAGAGACTGGGGCCTGATCATCTATGACGAGGTGCACCTACTGCCAGCGCCCATCTTCAAGATGACCGCTGACCTGCAAGCCAGAAGGCGACTTGGGCTAACTGCAACTTTGGTTCGCGAAGATGGCAGAGAGTCCGATGTCTTTTCGCTAATCGGCCCCAAGCGTTTTGATGCGCCGTGGAAAGACATTGAGGCGCAGGGTTACATCGCACCGGCAAGTTGCTATGAGGTTCGAGTCAGCCTGCCGGATGAGGTTCGCATGGACTACGCAATTGCAGACCAGGATGCCCGATTCCGGATCGCCGCAACCGCGGATGCCAAAATGCCAATTATTCGTGCGCTACTAAAGAAACACCGCGGCGAACCGACTTTGATTATCGGTCAATACCTAGATCAAATTGAAGAAGTATCTCAGGGACTTGGTATTCCCAAGCTAACCGGCGAGACCCCGGTTGATGAGCGTGAAAAACTCTTCGCTCAATTTAGACGCGGTGAATTAACTGCCCTGGTGGTATCCAAGGTGGCAAACTTTTCCATCGACCTTCCGGAGGCTTCGGTGGCAATCCAAATTTCCGGAGCATTCGGTTCTCGCCAAGAAGAAGCCCAGCGATTGGGCCGACTACTACGCCCAAAGGCCAATGGCCGCTCTGCTTCGTTTTACACCCTGGTCGCTCAGGACACCGTGGAGCAGGACTTCGCTCAGAACCGCCAGCGCTTTTTGGCGGAGCAGGGTTACTCCTACGAAATTTTGGATTCCGACGAAATTTAGACATCCAGATTATTCTCAGGAATCTTCCAGCTGACTGGTTCATGCTTATGTCATGGAGAGCCTAAAAGTACTTGTAGTTGACGATGAACCAAACATCCGCGACTTGCTATCTGCAAGCCTTCGCTTCGCCGGTCACCAGGTAATCACATCACCAAACGGAACCGATGCGATTGCCAAA
>JBEGRX010000028.1:0-9252 GCA_041180205.1 Actinomycetota bacterium
ATTTGCATTAGCGCATCTTCCCCTCTACTACGTCCTTCAGCTCTTCAGATGCCTTGTCCAGGGTCTTGCTCGAGTGACGTTCGTAGAGCCACATAATCACGAACGTAGTAACGAATTGCAAGATGCCTAGAACAAAAGCAACGTTGACGTTGCCGATGACGGTGGCGGTTACAAAGTCACGGGCAAAAGCCGTGAGCAGAATGTAAAGGAAATACCAGATAAGAAAGGCTGCCGTCAGAGGGAACGCAAACCCTCTGAAGCTCTTTCTCAACTGGCTAAATGCAGCGGAGGATTGCGTTTCTTCCCACGCTGCGTGCTGCTGTTGAGACATTGAACTCCTTTGTCCAAACCCGAAGCGGATTTACTTCGAGATGCATACGCAATTTCAGACTCTATCCAAAAAATGCAGCCGTGTTCAGGACTATTCGCATCGAAGTTCTGAACTTGTTAGATTTGCGCCCAAAAGATAGTCCTCGACGTATTGGTTCACGCAATCGCTGGATCCGTAGGCGGTGTGACCCTCTCCCACATAAGTCAGCAATTTAGCTCCCGAAAGCAAATTGGCTAGGCTCACGGCCTGCTCATATGGGGTGGCAGGATCTCCCGTGGTACCAACCACCAATGGCCCGATTTCTAGCGGAACTGCGTAATCGAGGGCAATCATCGACTCGCCCCTGGGCCAACCTAGGCAGCTAAGTTCCGGGTAGCCAAAGTACTTTCCGAACACTGCGCTGGCTGCCAAGACGTCCTTTCGCATTTGATCGAAGTCTTCCGGTTCGGCTCGCTCATCCGCGCAATTGATGGCGGTATTAGCCTCAGAGATGTTTGAGAGGTAACCGCCCTCGGGGTCTTTGTCGTGATAGAAATCTGCCAGCAAAAGCAGTGTCGAACCATCACCGTTGAAGGCCTCTTGGAAGGCCTGAGTCAGGTATTGCCAAGATTGCTGCGAATACAGCGCGGCAATGATGCCGTAGAGCGCGACCGTGAGACCTGACTCACGCTCATATTGAGTGGGCAATTTTTTGGTTTCGAGCATTGTCAACAACTCCGCTACGTCTTTTAGTGCCGCATCGACATTGCCCTGGAAGGGACACTCCAACTGAGCTAGGCAGTCTTTTAGGTAGCTGCGAAAAGCCTTGTCAAAACCGGCTACCTGGTTCACGGTGGATTGCGCCGAACTCAAGGTTGGGTCTACGGCGCCGTCGAGCACAAAACGCCCAACCCGATCGGGGAACAGTGCAACATAAGTTGCCCCCAACTCGGTGCCGTAACTAAATCCTAGGTAATCCAGCTTTTTGACCCCCAAGGCCGATCGAATTAGATCCATGTCTCTGGCAGCCTGCTGAGTGTTGAAATAGGCAATGCTAAAACCAGTCTCTTGGCAACTTGCCGCAAAGCGCTCCAGCACATCTTTTGTAAATTCGAAGTCTGCTGGGGATCCAAGTGGGAAACCTGATTCCTCGTAATAAACCTGATCCTTGAGATTCTGATCGCTGCAGGTAACCGGAGCCGATAGCCCAACTCCCCTGGGGTCAAAACCAATAATTTGAAAGTTATCTCGGAGCTGCGTCGTCCCAAGCGAGTCATAGTTATCGCGCACATAGTCCACGCCACTCGCTCCCGGTCCACCGGGGTTGACTAGCAAAGGTCGGAGGTTTGCAGTCCCGGCCTTTCGAATCAGCGCAATTTCAAAAATCTGATCATCGAGATTTAGATGATCCAGTGGCACTGCAACACTCGAGCACTCAAAGCCAGACTCGCAAGCTTGCCATGTGATTTGCTGCTCAGTAAAGTCACTGCCGGATTGGATTTGCTCCGTCGGGCTTGGAGAAAACGAGCAACCGGAGAGCAATAGGGTTGCCGTCAAAAGCAGTGCCCTAAGCCGCAAGATTTCCCCTGAAAATGAAATTGGTGCAGAGCGCTTCGAGTACCAGCAGGTCTCGGACATTTGATGCCAGTCGTCGTCTGGCCTGATTAATGGCATCGAGAACTGCAATTGTTTGCTCAACCGCGGTGCCCTGGGCCCGTTGCACTAGCTCCGCCTCAATCTCGGTGTTTACCAATTCAACCCCGGCAGCCAACTGAAGCGCCATTAGGTCGCGATAGATGGACTCCGCATCGGTGAAGATGCGATCGATGCCGTCTCGCAGAGCTCTGGTAGCGCGGCGTTTTTGATTCTCCTCGAGCTCTTTGAATTGAGCTCTTAGATTTGGTGGCAACTTCTCATCGGGAGAAAGCCCGTAGGCCTTCATGAGGGAATCTTTCTCAAGCGCATCCTTCTCAGCACTGGATGCCTCAGCATCACGCTTTGCTACCCCCAATAGCTTTTCGGCAGCCACAATGGCGCTACTGAGGTTGGAAATCGCCATCAAGACCCGAAGCGTTTCAGACCTTCTGGCGCGGGCCTCGGAGGACAGCGCGAGACGTCGGGCCATGCCCACGTGGTTCTGGGCCAACAGTGCGGACTTGCGAGCTAGATCCAACGAGACGCCATCGCGCTGCACCAACAGAGTTGCGACCTCATCAATCGAAGGCAACCGGAGATTGATGTTCCTGGTTCGAGAGCGAATAGTTGGCAAAAGGTCAGACACGCTTGGTGCACAAAGGATCCACACCACCTTCTCGGCTGGCTCTTCAAGAGCCTTTAGCAAAACATTCGATGTGCGCTCCGCCATGCGATCGGCATCTTCAATGATGATCACCCGATAGTCGCCGACCGTGGTTGCCATGGCCGAGCGGGAGACCAGATCGCGCACCTCTTCGATGCTAATCACAACGCGATCGGTGACCAGCATGGAGACATCGGGGTGAGCATCGGCTTGCGCCAGCCGGCACTGCTGACACTGACCGCAGCCATCCTCCGCACACTGCAGCGCGGCTGCAAAACTTTTGGCGAGATTGCTTCGGCCTGAGCCAGCAGGACCGGTGAAAAGCCAGGCGTGGTGAACCGAATCAGGCTTGCCGCCGACTGCCTTTTGCAACTGCTCGATGGCCTCGGGTTGGCCAAGCAGCTCATCCCAGACCGGGTGGCTCAATGTGACTCCATGTTGATAACCCTGGCTCGAATCTGAGCCTGAATCTCGTCGATAGACAAAGTTGCATCAACCACTAAAAAGCGCGGTTCTTTGGCTAGTTCCAAATACTGAGCACGAGCTCGCTCAAAGAAATCAACTTTCTCGCGCTCGAGTCGATCTGGTTCGGTACCAGTTCTATTGCGACGCTGAATCGCCGCCTGAGCGTCAAGGTCCAGCAGCACGGTCAAATCTGGCAACAGGTTGTCCACTGCCCACAGCGAGATGTTTCTTACCTCTTCGACATCAAGCTCGCGAGCTGCACCCTGGTAGGCCACTGAAGAATCAAAGTAACGGTCACTGAGCACAACCTTGCCCTGTAGAAGTGCCGGGCGAATCTTGGTTGCCACGTGATGAGCGCGGTCAGCGGCATACAGCAGCGCTTCTGATCTCGGAGCAACATCACCTTTACGGTGCAGAAGCAGGTGGCGAATCTCCTGACCTAGTTCAGTACCACCTGGTTCTAGGGTTCTGACCACCTCTTTGCCCTGGGCTTCAAACCACTTCTGCAATAGGTCTAACTGGGTTGATTTTCCAACCCCGTCGATACCTTCGAAAGTAATAAACACGTCAGCGCTTTTTCCTAGAACTCTTGACCTTTGCAGTCTTTGGCACCTCTCCAGGTCCAACCCCTAGCTTCTCACGCCGGATTGCCAGCAGCTCGAAGGCACGGTCGTTGGATAGCTCATCAAGCGGCTCGTCTTTTGGCACAGTGGCATTGATCACGCCATCGGTCACGTAGTTGCCGAACTGACCGGTCTTTGCAACAACTGGCTTTCCGGAAGCTGGGTCCTCGCCAAATTCACGCAGCGGAGTGGAGGCAGTTCTGCGAGCGCCGTATTTTGGCTGTTTGTAGATTTCAATCGCTTCTTCCAGACTGAGCTCAAAAATCTGCTCTTCAGAAGTGAGTGATCGCGAGTCGGTGCCGCGCTTGAGGTAAGGGCCGTACTTGCCATTCTGAGCAGTAATCTCGGCACCCGTTTCCGGATCCACCCCCAATACCCTCGGCAGTGACAGCAACTTGACAGCTTCTTCGAGACTCACGGTTGCCACGCTCATCGACTTGAAAAGCGATGCCGTCTTCGGCTTTGGATTGCCCTCGTCAACCAACGAGACATAGGCACCGTAGCGACCATCCTTCACGATGATATCCAGTCCGCTCGCTGGCTCCTTACCGAGAATTCGATCCTCGGCGGCTGGTGCATTGATAAGCTCCAGGGCCTTGTCGTGGGTTAGCTCATCTGGGGTTAGCCCCTCAGGGATGTTTACGATTCTGCGCTCTTCGTCCGCCATTACCTCAAGGTAAGGACCGTACTTGCCGGTGCGAAGCTGAATGCCGGGAGCGATGTCGAAGCTGTTTATTGACCTCGGGTCTGACTCTCCCAGAGACTCGACGGTGCTTTTCAATCCGGAGTCAGCAAAGTAAAAGTTCTGCAGCCAACTGGAACGATCCAGTTCACCAAGAGCGATCTTGTCTAGATCCTCTTCCATCTTCGCGGTGAACTCGTAGTCCACCAAATCGCCAAAGTTATCCTCCAAAAAGCGAGTGACGGTAAATGCGATCCACTCCGGAACCAGTGCGCTACCGCGCTTTACGACATAGCCCTTAGACAAGATGGTGGAGATGATCGCGGCGTAGGTGGAAGGTCTGCCAATCCCCTGCTCTTCCAGCGCTTTCACCAGCGATGCTTCGGTGTAGCGAGCCGGTGGTTGAGTCTGGTGTGATTTGGCAGTTGCCTCGGTGACCGCAATTTGATCGCCGACCTCTAGCTGGGGAAGCTTTGCCTGTTCCTCGTTATCATCCTCCCGGGTCTCGTCATAGACGGCGAGGAAGCCCTTGTAGGTGACTGTGGTGCCGCTTGCGGAAAGCTCTAGTTCTTCACCTGCTAAATTGACCCCGAACTTGACCGATGTGGTTGACAGCTTGGCATCGGCCATCTGAGATGCCACGGTTCTGCGCCAGATCAATTCGTAAAGCGCAAGAGAGCGACCGTGCAGAACTGCTGCCAGCTCACTCGGGTGCTTGAAAACCTCACCCGATGGTCTAACTGCCTCGTGAGCTTCTTGAGCATTCTTTGATTTCGAGCCGTAGACCCTAGGGCTGTCGGCCACCAGCTCCTTGCCAAACAACTCGGCTGCAGCGGCCGTAGCCGCTGCGGTTGCCTGCTGAGATAGCGAAGGCGAATCGGTACGCATGTAGGTGATGTAACCCTCTTGATATAGCTGCTGGGCAGTGTCCATCGCCTGCTTGGCGCTCATACCCAACTTGCGAGATGCTTCCTGCTGCAGCGTTGAGGTGGTAAAAGGTGCGTAGGGCTTGCGAGTGGAAGGCTTGGCCTCGACCTGCAAGACGTTGAGCTTTTGGGACTTCAGCGCACTTGCTAGTTGCTCGGCCTTTTCTGGAGCCAGAACCAAAGCTGTGCCAGTGAGCTTGCCGTTCTCGTCGAAACTCTTGCCGCTGGCAAGCTTTTGACCCGCCACCGCGGTCAACTTGGCTTCAAAGTCAATCTCAGACTTGGTCAAAGCTGCCGTGACGCTCGAGTAGTTGGCGGCAACGAAAGCCATGCGCTCTCGTTCGCGCTGCACAATCATTCGAATGGCGGGCGACTGAACTCGGCCGGCGGATAGCCCGCGGTTGATCTTCTTCCAAAGCACTGGAGAAATCTCGTAGCCAACCAGGCGGTCCACGACTCTTCTAGTTTCTTGCGCCTGAACAAGATCTTCGTTTAACGCCCTGGTGTTGTTGGCGGCTTCCTGAATTGCTTCCTTGGTGATCTCGTTGAACACCATGCGGCGAACTGGAACCTTTGGCTTGAGCACCTCTAGCAGGTGCCAGGCAATGGCCTCACCCTCGCGGTCTTCATCGGTGGCGAGGTAGAGCTCATCTGCTTTTTTTAGCGCTGCCTTTAGGTCGCTCACCGTCTTGGATTTGCCAGGGGAAACCACATAAAAAGGTAAAAAGTCGTTGTCGACATCGATAGAAAATTTGCCCAGTGGGCCCTTTTTCTTTTCGGCCGGAACATCCTTTGGTTCGGCCAAATCGCGAATGTGGCCGACCGATGCCAGCACCTCAAAATCATTGCCCAAATACTTGGCAATGGTCTTGGCTTTGGCCGGTGACTCAACAATCACTAATCGCTTTGGCAAACAAACTCCCTGTTACTTTTCTGACCCAGCAGTTGCTCGAGCAGATAATCGAAACGGCGGCAGAGATTTTGACACCTCTACTAACGCACTGAAACCGACAATACGACATCTGTCAAGTTCTAAGTCAAATCGGGTTGCAATTAGTTCCGGGTTTTCACAGGAGAATCCAGACACCAGACCGCGAGCTGTTTCACTAGCGGATAGCGCTGCGGCATCGGCAACTAGCTGGGCTTGTTGCTGCCAAAAAGCCAGCTGGCAAGCAAATGCTGCAGCTACCAAAAACATCGGCACCAGTGCAATCGAGAGTGACGCGATAGCGGAAATGCTTCCCGTATCTAGAGGCCGTGCTTGAGAAGGCAAGCCTGAACCTCCATTTCAATCGGTAACTCTCGAAAAGCTGTGACGCAGACCCACCTACCGGCTTGGTTACTGAAAAACTTGGTGTTTGGAATCTTTTGCAATTGATTGCCAATCGACAATTCCCGCGCTTGCGTAAAGGCATCTCTAGAGAGTTGCAGTTGCACCAGCCCCAGCTGAAAGACCCCCAAAAATCCAGCCAGGGCGAGCACAACCGCTGGAAACAGCAGCATGAATTCTGCTGTCACCGCACCTTTTTGATTACTGAATACCAAGAGCTCTTGCCACCAGTCCAAACAGCAAATCACGCACCGCCTCTGATCTCATAACCAAGATCAAGAGTCCGGCGAAGGCGACTCCACCAAGGGTGGCAATTGCGTATTCTGCGGTGATTGCGCCTCGGTCACTAACTAATTGCTTCATTTCTTTCCTTTCTTTAAAACCCGAAACCAATCAGCATCGGGACGATTGTCAAAATCAAAAATGCCGGCAGCACGGTTAGCGCCATGGGCACTAAAAGTTCAATTGACATACGTTTCGCCCTGGTCAAGGAATCTTGCAGCGCGCGCTGAGTGACAAGTTCAATTTCGTGCTGAACCAGCTCTTGAAGCGGTGCTCCGGTTTGGCGAGAGAGCAAAACCAGTTCGCGAATCTCAGGATTGTGCGATTGAGAAAGTGGTGATCCCGCAGCAAGCTGCAGGCTGAACTGCAACAGCTCAAAAGCTGGGTGAGTTGGTTCAACCAAAAGCGGTGCCAGTAGCCGACCTGACCAGCGGATGCCGACTGCAATCAGCAGCAGCGCAAGCAACAATGCCATCAGCCCGATCGGCTGGAGGATTGCAGCCACTGTCCCAAATCCAGCCAACTGACCGATTACCAGCGAAAGCGCCGGAAGCCAAAGCAGCAGCTTTCTTGTGGCGATTGGAACCGCATTTGCGCTGGCAAGTTCACTTTTGAATCTCTCCAGGTCAAACTCGAAGGCAACTAGTCGCTGGGTCAGCTGTCTAATTGGCGCACCAGTCATGATTGCCAAGAAGAGCATTCGCTCAATCGGCTGTTGCCCATCTCGTTTCAAACCGCTCAGATTTAGTGCGGTTTGCATGGTTACTCCAGCCGCTATCAAGGCACCAAACTTTCCAACTTGACTCACGCTGCCACCTCGGAAATTTTGAGCCCTTGGCTAAATCGCCCAATTTGGGTGAGTTTTCTCACTCCGGAAACCCGCTCCAGCTGCAGCACGACATCAAAGGACTGGCTCACCATTTGCCCGGTGAGCTCACGGTCGAACCCCGCCAGCATTCCGAGCAGGATTAGTCGATTGGGAAGATCGGCAAGGCTTTTGCAGTGCAGGGTGGTCATTGTCCCGCGATGCCCGTTATTCATCGCTTGCAATAGCACCCCGAATTCACTGCCGCGAATCTCGCCGACCACAATTCGATCTGGCCGCATTCGTAAGGCTTCTATCACCAGCTGCTGCATTGAGATGGCGCCGAGCCCCTCTTGATTTGCCGGTCTCTCGTGCAGCGAAATTGCCGGTTGACTAAGCACCAGCTCCGGGATTTGCTCAATACATATGACCCGCTCATCCAGTTCGGCAATCAGGGCTCCAAGCAGGGTGGTCTTACCGGCAGAGGTAGCGCCGGCAACCACGATGTTCTCCCGAGCCTGCAGACTGTTTTTGAGACTCTCCAGCTGCCCCTCGCTAAACATGCCAACTTCAAATAGGTGTTCCAGTCGAACCTGATTTGCGGGGTGTTTTCTGATTGAAACCAAGGGCGAGTTGCTCACACCGTGGCCCAGCACGACGTGGAATCGCAGTCCAGAAATCACGAAGTCTGAGATTGGCTTCGCGATGTCAACTCTGGCGCCAGTTTGAAAACCAAGTTCAATCAGGGTTTGCGCCAGCTCAGCTTGAGTTTCAAAAGGATTACTGGTTCGAATCAACCCCTGGCCAACATCTATATAGGTATGCAGGTGGCCGTTGAGAATCAGGTCGGTTAGGCCCGGACGTGCCAGCAATTTGATAAGTGCCCCGGGAAGATCTATTTCCATGCCTAGATGGTGGACCGAGGCGAGCGGGTGTGAGTTTCGAAAGGGAATATCTGTGGAAAAAGAAAGGGCCGGCAGGTTTGGGGGAAACCTGCCGGCGGGCGACTGCGCATTGGGGGAACGCTGCAGTCGCAATCTGACCGAAGTCAGACCTTAATTTTATGCGGTTATTACGTGTTTTGTCCCCCATTTGTCGAATTTTCTCTCAAGTTAATTGCAAAGTCTCGGTTTTGAACCTCGGTGCCAAAAAATCTGGCATTATGTGAAAGGTCAACACCTGGAGGACAAAGATGTCTGTTGAACATGAAATTGAAAACTTGCTGACCGAAGAAAGGCGCTTCGAGCCAAGCAAGGAATTTGCTGCCAATGCAATTGCGCAGCCCGAGATATATGAACGTGCCAAAGCTGATCGCTTGGAGTTCTGGGCTAATGAAGCCCGAAAACTGCACTGGTACAAGCCCTTCACTCAAACCTTGGATTGGTCAAACGCACCATTTGCCAAGTGGTTCCACGATGGTGAAATCAACATCAGCTACAACTGTCTTGATCGACACGTTGAGGCTGGTTGGGGTAAGCGCGTAGCGCTGTTCTTCGAAGGTGAGCCTGGTGACACCAAGGTTTACACCTA
>JBEGRX010000029.1:0-8831 GCA_041180205.1 Actinomycetota bacterium
AGGCCAATCGGTTGGTCTTGCTTTTGCGTCGGGAGATAAAACTCCGACCCCTTCAGAGTAATGATGACTCGAGCCCGACAGCTTCAATTGGCATTGTTATTGCCTGTTGGATTCTTGGCGGCTCGAGCAATCTACGCTGTGCTGTTTGGCGGCGCACGTAACGGAGATGTTCTGCTGATTGATATGGCTGTGGTTTCCCTAACCGGACCCTTTGCCCACATATCGCTGCTCGGGCCTATTTACCTAGATGCCTTGATAGCTAACCTTGCGACCGCCTTGCCGTTTGCTCTCTTTATGCTCGTAACCGGCATCGCGGTAATTTTTGTGAGGCCAGCGCGGCTGTTCGCAATGGCGCAACAAGCGCCAGCCTTTAGGCCAATACTCTCTGCTCTGGCGATTGGCTGGGTGCAGATTCCGGCGCTGGCGCAGGCCAGCTTTCGCATATCTCGAGCCCTCACACTGCGCAGAGAGCGCAGATTCAGGGCAATAATGCCTGTCCTGGAAACTGCAATCTCAACTGCTTTGGCTATGGCCCAACGAATTGCACTCAGCGGTGCCAACCATCATTCGCACAGTGATCAGTTGTGCATGGTCGATCTCTGCGTTGTGGAGGCGGGTCTAAGGTCAATCAATATCACCCTTGAAAAAGGGGAGTGCCTGGTGATTTCGGGACCGACTGGATGTGGTAAATCCAGCTTGCTGCTGGCGGCAACCGGTCTTGCCTCGGAACTCGGACTCACGGTCTCAGGCACCGCAATCACGCCCAGCCAAATTGGCTATGTCTCGCAGCAGCCTAGGGCGCAGCTTTTTGGTCCGCTGGTTAGCGATGAGATTCAACCCACCACGCTCTTTGAGTTGGGGGAGAAAATTAACCGGCCGGTTCACCTTTTGAGCGAGGGTGAAGCCCTTCAGGTCAGCTTGGTTCGAGAGCTGCAAAAACAACCTCAGCTTTTGATTTTGGATGAGCCGTATTCCGGGCTGGATGACCTTGCCTGCGATCAGCTCACAGCGCTGCTGAGGGAATATCAGCAATCCGGTGGATCATTGCTGATTGCAGAGCATCGGCCTGATTTGCTCGCTGAGGTAGCAACGGCGAATGCTCACATTCGATCCGGGGAGCTGCATCCTGGCAACCAACCTTGCGAATTCGCTTCGGTGGTGAGACGACCAACACTGCTCACTTCCGACAAGGTGCTGCATTTCGAAGCGGAATCGATTGGGTATCCAGGCAAATTGCTGATTTCGTCACCTTCGCTTTTGGTACATCAATCGGAGATCATCGCAATTACTGGCCCAAATGGTGCAGGCAAAACCTCGCTCTTGAACTCAATTGAGTCATCCTGTGACTTCGCGGTGCTGGTTCCAGAGCTGGCAGCTGATTTCTTTGTCACCACGAGCGCTAAAGAAGAGCTCGAGCGCGCGGATCGAATTGCAAAAGTTGAAGCCGGCTTTACAGCTAAAAACCTAATTTCTATTTTGGGAGAGCTGCCAAACCTTGACACTCACCCCCGAGATCTCTCGGCTGGCACCCAGCTTGCTCTGGCAATTTCGATGCAGCTGAGCCACAAGCCAAAGATTCTGCTGATAGATGAACCCGCAAGAGGTTTTGATGTTCAAACAAAAGCTCAGGTGGTGGCAACCTTGGAGTGCGTTCGAGAGACCGGCTGCGCAGTGGTTTTTGCATCCCACGATTCCCAGCTGATCGAAGCGCTGGCGACCTCGGTTTACTCGATTGCCAACCTCGAGCTTCGAGAAATCGGCAAGGTGCTGGCATGAGTCTGAGTCTGCAGCGAATTGGCTTGGTGATCATTTCTGTTATTGGACTGCTGGGCTTCGTTTGGCCACTTTGGTTGTTGCACGGGGTCAGTTCGGACTCAAACTCAGGCTGGTTGGCCTTGGCGCTACTACCGCTTTTGGCGATAGCCGCTCTGTGGTTTGCCCAGGGGAAGTTGGCTGGACCCAGGCAAATTGCATTGCTGGGTTTGCTTGCTGCAGCTGCCGCGGCTACCCGGATTGCCACCAGCGGGGTGGGCGGCTTCGAGTTGATCTTTGTAGTGGTGATTCTTGGCGCTGCGGCACTGGGCGCTAGATTCGGCTTTTTGCTTGGTGCCAGCGCAATCCTGCTGTCCTCGCTGTTCTTTGGCGGGGTGGGCCCTTGGACGGCATTTCAAATGTTTGCCGTTGGCTGGGTTGGCGCTGGTGCTGGTCTTATGGGTAGTTACCTGGACAAGAGACTCAAGAGTTGGCAACTTGCGATGTACGCGGTGGTTGCTGCGTACCTCTTTGGCTTAATAATGAATCTTTGGTTTTGGCCGTTTGCGGTTGGCCCACAAACATCAATTTCGTTCGATGGCGATGCATCGCTGGGGCAGAACCTAGTTAGCTTCCTCGCCTACAGTTTGGTCAGCTCAACCCTCACCTGGGACACCGCGAGAGCGGTAAGTTCTGCTGTATTGATCCTGCTGATCGGCAAGCCATTCATGAAGACGCTAAAGCGCTACAAGTTTTAGACCGAGAAGTACTTTGCCTCTGGGTGGTGGAAAACAAAAGCATCGGTAGATTGCTCAGGGTGCAGCTGGAGCTCTTCACTCAATTCGATACCTAACCGTTCTGGCCTTAATAGTTCAACCACCTTGCGGCGATCCTCCATGTCTGGGCAGGCTGGGTAGCCAAGCGAGAACCGAGCTCCTCGGTATTTCAGATCGAAGTAGCCTGAGATGTCACTCGGGTCCTCATTTTCAAAACCTAGCTCGGCGCGAATTCTGCTGTGCCAAAACTCGGCTAGTGCCTCAGTCAGCTGCATGGCCAGACCGTGCAGCTCCATGTAATCGCGGTAGGCATTCGCCTTGAATAGCTTTGCGGTGAAGTTGTCCACGTTGCTGCCAACGGTTACCAATTGCAAAGGCATCACGTCGATCAGGCCATCTTCTTTGCTCTTTACAAAGTCCGCTAAACAAAGGTGGCGATCACGCCGCTGACGCGGGAAGTTAAAGCGGAGGCGTTCGGTGCCAATCTCGCCCGATGCGCCATCCGGTGCCAAAAGTCCTGGCTTGCCAAGCACACCGGTTGGATCATCACCGTGGTGCAGCACCACGACATCATTGCCATCCGAGTAGACCGGGAAGTAACCGTAGGCAACCGAGGCATCAAATACCCCCTCAGCCAAGATTCGATCCAGCCAGTAGCGCAGCCTCGGGCGACCCTCTGCCTCAACTAGTTGTTCATAGCTAGTTTGATCATCGCCTCGAGATGGCTTCAGGCCCCACTGCCCCATAAAGGTTGCCCGCTCATCCAAGAAGGAGGAGTAATCGGCCAGCTTTAGTCCTCGAACCAACCTGGTGCCCCAGAAAGGTGCGGTTGGAACCGAGTTGTCACTTGCTACATCCGAGCGAGTTGGCATGTCGTCAGGCTCGGTGAGCGTCACTGTGGTCTTGGCGTGGATGCGCTTTTTCAGAGCCGGCAAACCCACAGTTTCTGGGTCGGCCCCACGAGCTATTTGCACCAGCGGCTCCATTAGCGCAAGCCCCTCGAAAGCGTCTTTGGCATAGCGAACGACACCTGGGAATTGACCCGCTAGATCATCTTCCACGAAGGCTCTTGTCAACGCTGCGCCACCGAGAATCACTGGCCACCTCTTGGCCAAACCGCGGCTTTCAAGTTCCTGAAGATTTTCCTTCATCACCAAGGTGGACTTCACCAGCAAGCCCGACATTCCAATTACATCGGCATTGTGCTCTTCGGCTGCGGCAATAATCTCTGAGATCGGCTGCTTGATGCCGATGTTGATGACCTGGTAGCCATTATTGGTAAGGATGATATCGACCAGATTCTTACCGATGTCGTGAACGTCACCGCGAACGGTGGCCAAAACGATGGTTCCCTTGCCGGCCTCATCGGTCTTTTCCATATGGGGCTCAAGTAGTGCAACGGCGGCCTTCATAACTTCGGCTGACTGCAGCACAAATGGCAACTGCATCTCGCCCTTACCAAATCGTTCACCAACCACCTTCATGCCCTCGAGCAGATAGTCGTTGATGATCGCAAGGGGTGCGATGCCATCGCCACGAGCAAGGTCTAGATCCTGCTCCAGGCCCTTTGACTCGCCGTCAATGATTCGGCGCTGTAAACGCTCGGTTACTGGCAGTGCCGCCAGTTCAGCCGCCCGAGCATCTTTTAGGGCAGCAGAACTCGCGCCATCGAATAGCTGCAGGATCGCCTCTAGTGGGTCGTAGCTGAGATTGCCATCGACGTCGTATTCGCGACGGTCATAGATCAAATCGAGCGCAACTTTGCGTTGCTCGTCTGGGATATTGGCCAGCGGCATAATCTTTGCGGCATCGATGATGCCGGTGTCCAAACCGGCTTCGGTTGCCTCGTGTAGGAAGACCGAGTTCAGCACCGCGCGGGAGACCGGGTTTAGGCCAAACGAAACGTTTGATACTCCCAAGGTGGTGTGAACACCGGGGTAGAGCCGGTTTACCTCGCGGATTGCCTCGATGGTCTCGATGGCATCGCGACGGGTTTCTTCTTGACCGGTGGCAATCGGGAAGGTGAGGCAGTCGACGATGATGTCCTCGACCCTCATATCCCAGTCGCTAATTAGAGTGTCGATAAGTCTGGATGCGATCCGCACCTTGTCTTCGCGAGTTCTCGCCTGGCCCTGCTCGTCGATGGTCAGCGCAACGACGGCTGCACCATGTTCCTTAACCAGTGGCATGGTGCGCTGGAATCGTGAACCAGGTTGGTAACCATCTTCGAAGTTCACCGAGTTGATAACTGGGCGACCACCAATTAGCTCAAGACCAGCCTTCATAACCTCGGGCTCGGTTGAGTCAATAACCAGCGGCAAAGTGGAAGAGGTAGTAAAGCGCGAGACAACCTCCGTGATATCCCGCACGCCATCGCGCCCGACATAGTCCACACAGACGTCCAGCAGGTGAGCACCATCGCGAACCTGCTTCTTGGCAATCTCAACGCAGTCATCCCAGCGCTCTTCCAGCATTGCCTCGCGGAATGCCTTCGAACCATTTGCATTGGTTCGCTCACCAATCGCCAGGTAGCTGTTGTCCTGCTTCAGCGGCACGTGCTGGTAGAGAGATGAAACACCGGGTTCAATTTCAAGTTTTCGGTTTGGAACCGCAACGCCTGAAAGTCGATCTACCACTTCCTTTAGGTGTGCTGGAGTGGTGCCACAGCAACCACCCACCATCGCAAGGCCAAACTCCTTCACAAACTGTTCGTGGGCAGTTGCCAACTCGCTAGGGGTCAGCGGGTAGAACGCTCCATCGCCGGAGAGAATCGGCAAGCCGGCGTTCGGCATCACCATTACCGGAACCTGCGAGTGCTTGCTGAGCTGCCTGAGGTGTTCACTCATTTCGGCAGGGCCGGTAGCGCAGTTCAAACCAATCATGTCGATACCCAGCGGTTCTAACGCGGTTAGCGCTGCCCCGATCTCACTGCCCAGCAGCATGGTTCCGGTGGTCTCGACTGTTACCTCGACGAAAATGGGCAGTCTCACACCCGATTCAACAATGGCCAAACGGCAAGCGTTGATTGCGGCCTTGGTTTGCAGTAGGTCCTGGCTGGTTTCAACCATGAAGGCATCAGCGCCACCGGCAATTAGACCCTTGGCCTGCAAGGCAAAGGTTTGCTTGAGGTTGTCGTAAGTGGTGTGACCAAGGGTTGGCAACTTAGTTCCCGGTCCCATGGAGCCCAATACCCAGCGAGTTTTGCCATCACTGGCGGTGAAGCGATCTGCGCTCGCTCTGGCAATTTCAGCACCTGCTCGCGCCAGTTCTTCAATGCGATCTTCGATGCCGTAGTCCGAGAGGTTTGACCAGTTTGCGCCAAAGGTGTTGGTCTCCACACAGTCCACCCCGGCCTCAAAGTAAGCATCGTGGACGGCTGAGACGATATCTGGCCTAGTCGCATTCAATACCTCGTTGCAACCCTCATGACCTTCAAAGTCGACAAGGGTGGGCTTTTGATCCTGCAGCATTGTTCCCATAGCGCCATCGGCAATCACAACCCTTTTGGACAGGGTGTCCATAAGCTCTTGGGCGCGTGCAGAAAGAGCAACCTTCTTGAACTCGTGCAGATACAAAAAGACTCCGTAGCAATTAGGGGATTCGCAGGCCTGCGCAATAGCTCAAGAATACCCGCTGTTGGGCACTTGAACCCTAAATGTTTCGGCTTAGCAGTATGTTTTAGGGATGCAGCTAATAGGAATTTGGGCGGTAATTGCCGCAACCCTAGGTCCGATTCAAAATGTCTTGGGCTGGGGCATCTCGGGAGCACTTTGGCCGGGTTATGACCCGGTTGCAAAAACCATCAGTGATTTGGCTGCGGATGACTCTCCGGTGAAGTGGATCCAATCCAGCTTCTTTCTATTTGGTGCATTGCTGACTCTGGTCGGAGCTTGGAACGCTCGAGCCTTTGCACTCCCTGGGAGAATTGCACTTGGTATGGCTGGTTTTGCCGCCATCGGCTACACCTTTTATGCCACGCCATCCCAGATCTCCTACTCAGACGAGCATCGCTTTTACGCAACTATTGCCTTTGTTTTATTCTCGGCTTGGCCAATTCTGGCGATGCGTTTTGATAAGCGTTACCACTGGGCGCTTCGTCCATTCGGTGCGATAAGCGCAACCGTGGTTATGGGCCTAACTACCCTTTGGTTTCTGCTCACCTGGCTTGAGCCGGGTCAACCGATTGTCGGCCTCTCGGAGCGAGTGATTGCAGTCATGCAGGTGGTTTGGCTGTCCTTTGCGATCTGGGCTCAGTATTTGCATCAGCAAAAAGCTCTGAAAAACAAGGTCGACCTCGATGGCGAAGAGCTCTTCGGGTAGGTTGAAGGCATGAAACCAATCGTCGGCCTAACCAGTTATCGTCAGCGCGGTCAAACCGGGGTTTGGGACACCGAGATGGCAATGTTGCCAGCCTTTTATCTTGAAGGTGTAACCAGAGCCGGCGGCATTGCCGTTATTTTGCCACCGCAGCAGGTGAACTCCGAGGATGCCCGCAACGTGCTGGCTGGTCTCGATGGTTTGGTTGTAACCGGCGGCAGGGATGTGGAAGCCGGCCGCTACGGACACCAGTCCCACGAAAAAGCGGAGAAGCCTGATCGCCTTCGCGATCTTTTGGAAGATGAACTGATTAGCGCCGCTATTCAGATGAAGCTGCCCTTTTTGGGCATCTGCCGGGGTGCTCAAATGTTGAATGTGAATCGCGGCGGCACGCTGATTCAACACCTGCCAGATCTGGTTGGAGATAATCGCTACCTACTCGGTGATGGAAACTTTGCCCAAATGCAGATGTCGGTTCGTGAAGGCTCGCTCTTGGCCTCCATCGTCGGCGATCAGGTTGAAAACGCAGCTCTATATCACCACCAAGCGATCGATGAACCTGGTGAGGGTCTGCAGGTTGTCGCTTACTCACCCGATGGAATCGTGCAGGCGGTCGAGGTTGAAAATCATCCATTTGGCTTGGCTGTGCAGTGGCACCCTGAGCAAACTCTTGATGACCTAAGGCTATTTGACGCCCTGATTGCGGCAACTAACTCGCGCGACTAGAGATACAGGTCGAGTCTGGAAAGAATCAATTTCCTAAGAGAGCTGACGCTTCCAGAAATTGCCTTGAGCTCTACATAGTCCAAAAACATTGAAATCGAACCATCTGGATACTCCAAAAGCATGCAGGGCTCTCGTCCAGCAGATGCCTTCAGCTCGCGCTCGTTGCGCTCATTCATATGCAGCATTTTGATCGCGATGTTGTGTTCCTTCAGAAGGTCTCGCTCCAGCGCCTTGAAGGAAGACTTTTTCCTAATGGGAGAGTGTGAAATATCGCAAAGGCTGCAGCTTCTTGCTCCAACTAGATGACCAAAGAAGTAACTCAATTCTCCGATGATGCCGCCGTCCGCCTTATAGACGCCGATCAGAGTTGCTCTAGGTTCAGTCACCCTAGTTTGAACAGATTTCTGAATTAGTTACTTCCGAATTCGCAAGAAATGTCATTTCCGATCTTGGCAAGCAGGCATACTTTTCGTTATGACAAATCTTGATCGCCCAGAAGTAGAGCCAATGATGGAGCCAGCCCCGAAGGAGCTGACTCTAAAAGACATCGTCCTAGGTGACGGCGCGGAAGCACCGGTTGGTGCAACTGTGGAGGTTCACTACCTGGGTGTGGACTATGAAACCGGAGAAGAGTTCGACTCTTCCTGGGGTCGTGGCGAATCCATCACCTTTCCGCTGCAGCGCCTGATCAAGGGTTGGCAGGAGGGCATTCCTGGCATGAAGGTCGGCGGTCGCAGAATGCTGATTTGCCCACCCGAGATGGCCTACGGACCAGCCGGTGGCGGTCACTCGCTGTCTGGCCGCACCCTGGTCTTCGTTATCGACCTACTGGGTGTGAACTAACTCAAAGTACTCAACGGTGACATCCTCACCTTTGAAAAATTCGCACCAGCTTTTTTCTGGTCGCTGAGTAAAACCAAGTGCATGAAGCAGTTTTATTGACGGTTCGTTTCGGCTATCGGGCGTTGCGATAAATCGCCTAGCGTCATGGTTTCTGATGAGAAAGTCAATCAGTGCGGCAGTGGCTTCCTTCGCGTAACCCTGACCCTGAAACGCTTTGGCAATTGTGTAGCCGAGTTCAAAATCTCCGTCATCTTCCAATGTGTGAAGTGCGAGGTCGCCGACATGCGAATCCGTAGCTTGAATTCGAACGGCAAGCTGGAGCCATTCGCCCTTGGGCGGTAGCTGAAGCCCGACTTGCGATTCGATGAGAGCAATGGCCTGAGCTTCGCTATAGGGCGTATCCCAACTTTGATAGCG
>JBEGRX010000030.1:0-8640 GCA_041180205.1 Actinomycetota bacterium
TGACGAGATCAATGCTTGGGAATACTCCCTCAGCGCTTTCACATTAGCGGTTGGCCACAGAAGCGGGGTTTGGTATACCAATTCGTTACATTTGAGAATTTTGATTAGGCGTGATGCTTTGGCATCAAGAGCGGAGACGAGAGGATTTGAACCTCCGAGGGGCTTTTAAAACCCCTACCTCATTAGCAGTGAGGCGCACTCGACCGGGCTATGCGACGTCTCCAAGTAGCCGCATTAGCCTACTAGGAAATTGGGCTTTGGGAAAACTAGTTTGAGCAGCTCTTGACCGAGGCATTGGTGCCCTGCGCCCACTCGGGGAGGGCTTCCTCGCTCTTGGTGGCTACGGTTTCGGTGGTGGTTTCTTCGGCTGGAGCCGTCTCCTCGACCACGACCGCGCCCGAACCTGGGTTGGCCTCCTCGAGAATCAGCGATTCATCCTGCGCAATTCGATCGAAGAGCAGTTGGGCCTGATCCTGAATTACCGCCACTCGGCCCGAGTAAGCACCGCTGAGACTGTAGACCGGAAGCTTCAGGAAGGTGATCTTGTCAAGGTCAACATCATTCACCTCCCGGGCCATACCCAAAATCACACCGATTTCGGTGAGGCTGTTGGAGAGCGTCATGTTCTCAAGCGCTGCGGTGCCCAGGCGAAGCATGGTGAATGGATTAGTCAGTGCACCCTCGTCCTTGAGCTTTCTAACCAAGGAGGTTAGGAACACCTGCTGGTTCGAAATGCGGGAGAGGTCTGAACCGTCTCCGACACCGTGACGGGTGCGCAAGAAGGCGAGAGCCTGCTCGCCAATCAGAGTGTGCTCACCGGCCTCCAGGTAGAGCTGGGTGTAGTCGTCTTTGATTGGTTCCGCCACACAAACCGTTACGCCACCGACAGCCTCGCTCATTGCGATAACGCCCTTGAAGTCAATCATCGCAAGGTATGGAATCTTCACACCGGTGAGTTGCTGGACTGTCAAAAGGGTGCAGGCCGGTCCACCGGTATTCATGGTGGCATTGATCTGCACCATGTCCCGAGCCGGGAACTTGTCGCCGCCTTCCGGGTCTGGGCATTCTGGAACCGAAACCATCAGGTCACGTGGGAAAGACAGTGCCACCGCATTCTTACGGTCAGCTGAAACGTGCAAAAGAATGATCACGTCGGCAAGAGCATTGCCAACCGGACCATAGGACGACTTCCCCTGACCGGCTCTAGTGTCCGAACCAATCACCAAAACATTGATCGGTCCGTTAATTTCTTCTGCGGTCGGTGGGGCAAAAGTTGCACCATCGGTGGAGTAAACATCAATGCCGGAGGCATTGAGCTGGCTCATCACATATACATAGCCACCGCCAACTGCGGCAACTCCCAAACCGGCAACAACCACCATGGATACAAGCAGCTTGGTTAGCCAGCCACGACGCCTTGGGCGGCGCTGATCTTCGGGAAAGATGAATTCGGGCTGGGTCACTGGAAAAGTCTAGAGATTAATTGCTGATAGTGGGCTAGGAAACTGGCGGAGGCCGTGGGATTCGAACCCACGAGACATTGCTGTCCACTGGTTTTCAAGACCAGCTCCATCGGCCGCTCGGACAGACCTCCGCGGGAAAGTTTAGCGGTTAATCTAAAAATTTGAGACCCTCAAGTGCCTCCAGCACCTGAGCGACACCGTCTTGATCAACCGCTGCGGTTACTGCGGTTGCCTCCAGCTTTACCTCATCCGGAGCCTGTCCCATGGCGAAGGCGTAGCCACCCATGGACCTAGCCCAGCGGAACATCTCAATGTCATTTCGGCCATCGCCCATCACCAGAGTGCGCTCACCTGGGATGTCGTAGTGCTGGCGCAGCTGCTCCAGAGCGTGACCCTTGTCAATGCCCTTGGGCGCAATATCCAACCAAGCGGTGTAGCCAATTGCGTAAGACACTGACTGCAGACCGACCTTGGCCATCAGCCCCAAAAACTCATCAACATCGTGATCTGGCGATAGCACCACAACCCGGGAGACCGGGTGCTCTAGAAGCTCAGACAACGGAGCTTCGCGATTGTCATCACCCAGCGCGTAGGAGGGGAAGGGCTTGTGAAAGCGATAGCTGCCGTCAGCATGCTCGACCGCGAAGTGAGCATTTGGCAGGTGCTCGATCAGTTCGGTAAGCACCTGAGCTGGATCAAAGGTTTTTACATCGTGCATCGCATATCCGCGTGGGTGATCTGCTTCGAGCCGAATCGTCACCGCACCGTTTGAACAGACCGAGTGGTTTAGCGATACTCCAAGATCCTTGATCACCGGGTAGGCATTTGCGGCCGCTCGGCCGGTGGCAATCACCACCTCGTGACCAAGCGAGCGAACTCGAGAAACCTGCTCAATAACCCGCTTGGATAAAAAGCCATCGTCGTGCACCAAGGTGCCATCGATGTCGATGCCGATCAGCCAGGGTTCGAAAGCTGTCATGACCTAGCGCTTGGGCACAATCTTTTCGATGCCACCAAGGTATGGACGCAGTGCCTTTGGAATAACCACCGATCCATCTTCCTGCTGGTGGTTTTCCAAGATCGCAACCAGCCACCTGGTAGTCGCCAGGGTACCGTTTAATGTGGCAGCAATCTTTGGCTTTCCGCTTTCATCGCGGTAGCGAGTATTTAGCCTGCGAGCCTGGAAAGTGGTGCAGTTAGAGGTTGAGGTGAGCTCGCGGTAGGTGCCCTGGGTTGGAACCCAAGCCTCTACGTCATACTTTCTGGCTGCCGACGAACCTAGGTCGCCAGCCGCAACGTCAATCACTCGATATGGCAGTTCACACTTCTGCAGCATCTGCTCCTGCCAGGCCAACAAACGAGCGTGCTCGGCCTCGGCTTCCTCTGGCTTGCAGTAGCTGAACATTTCGAGCTTGTTGAACTGGTGCACTCGCAGGATTCCGCGGTTGTCCTTGCCGGCGGCACCGGCCTCTCTGCGGTAGCAGGTTGACCAGCCGGCATAGCGCATTGGCTGATCCAAGCTGTCTATAATCTCGTCGCGGTGGTAGCCGGCAAGGGCTACTTCGCTGGTGCCGGTGAGGTAAAGGTCGTCTGCCGGTAGGTAGTAAATCTCATCGGCGTGCTCACCTAGAAAACCGGTGCCTTGCATGACCTCTGGTTTAACCAAAGTCGGCGTAATCAAAACGGTAAAGCCAGCCTCAGCTGCCTGGTCTAGTGCGAGTTGCATCATCGCAAGCTCAAGGCGTGCTCCCCAGCCCTTGAGGAAGTAAAAGCGAGAACCCGAGATCTTCACCCCGCGCTCGATGTCAATCACATCGAGTAGTTCGCCTAGTTCAGCGTGGTCTTTTGGTTCAAAGCTAAAGCTTGGGATAGTGCCCACCTCTTTAACCAGTGCGAAGTTCTCTTCGCCACCGGCGGGAACATCCTCGATTACCACGTTCTCGATTTTGTAGAGCACCTTGATTAGTGCCTCGTCGGCAGCGTTGGCAGCGGCATCTGCGGCCTTCACCGCAACCGCCATCTCTTGACCCTGAGCTACTAGAGCAGCCTTCTCCTCTTTGGGGGCGGTGGCCACCAACTTGCCGTGCTGGTTTTGAGCAGCACGAAGGCGTTCGAATTCTGCGAGCGCCGAACGCTTTTCAAGATCAAGCGCAATCGCCTGATCAACCAGCGAAACATCTGCACCGCGCGCAATTTGAGAAGCTCTGATAGCTTCCGGGTTCTCTCTTAAAAGATTGAGGTCAATCACGGCCTCAAGCCTACCTTCTCTAGCACCTAGGCTTGTGGAGTGCAGAACATCGCAGTGATCTTTCATCCCTCCAAAATCTCGCTGGAGAAGATTCAGGCTGCTTTCAAAAAGGCGGGCTTTCCAGAGCTCGACTTCTACCCAACCGATTCCGCAACCTCAGGCTTGGCCACTACCAAGGCGGCTATCAATTCAGGCGCTAACCACATCATCGTGGCAGGAGGCGATGGCACGGTCAGAGCCTGCGTTCAGGCGGTCTTTGAAGAAGAAGCGCAGGTCACCCTAGGTTTGGTGCCAATCGGAACCGGAAACATTTTGGCTCGAAACCTCAAACTCCCCATTACAAATCTTGACAAGTGCATTCGTCGCGCCGTGACTGGAGACGGCTATGAGATTGACCTTGGAGTCGCTAAAGCCATCGACCTTCACGGGGATCTAATCAAGCTTTACTTCACCGGCATAGCCGGCATCGGCATGGATGCCAGAATCATGCAGCGCACCCAACCAGAACTGAAAAAGCGAGTCGGTTGGATTGCCTATATAGAAGGTGGGTTTAGGTCACTACCGCTGAAATTTGAAAAGTTCGAGGTCTTGGTCGATGACCTAACGCTAAAGAGCCTCAAGAGTTACTCGATTTTGATCGGCAATGCCGGTTGGTTACCGGGGCAAATTTCGATGATGCCGGATGCTCGATTGGACGATGGCAAATTGGATGTTGCAGCCATTGGTCCGAGAAAGATTTGGAATTGGGTGGACTTTTTTGCCCGAGTCACCTGGCAGAACAAGGTGGTTCGGCCATTGGCACTGGGTCGCAAGTGGATGGATCAGACAGCAAACCTAAAAACCATCGAAAACCTAGGTGGCTCAAGAATCCGAGTCAAGCCACACCACCCAAGCCCACTGCAACTTGATGGCGATGTAATCGGCGAGGTGCTGGAGGTTGACTTCAGCCTGCAGCACAAGGCGCTCAGGATTCGGCTCTAGCTAACCCTTGAGGGAGTCAAGCCAGTCTTGAGCAGACTGATATGCCGCATTGGCGTTATTGCCCTGGTGGACTGACTCACTCTTGTCAGCCCTTGGGTATGAACCGAGGAAAATCACCTGCGGGGAAAAACGGTGTAACCCCATTAGGGCTTCGGCAATTGCCTGATCATCGATGTGCCCCTGAGCGTCGATGTTGAAGCGGTAACGCCCAAAGCGATCGCCAACCGGGCGTGATTCGATCCTGGAAAGATTCACGCCACGTGCAGCAAACTGCTCGAGCATTTCTAACAGTCCACCTGGTCGGTCATCAGGAAGTTCGACAATCACGCTGGTCTTGTCAAAGCCGGTGCGCTGGGTAGGCTTTGCAGCTTTACCCACCTCGATGAATCGAGTTTGCGCATGCTTGTTCTCGCCGATGTCACTGGCCAAGGTAATGAGTCCGTACATTCCGGCTGCGCCAGGTGCCGCAATGGCGGCATCTCTGGTGCTGCCAGAAACCGTGGCCTTAGCGGCAGCTGCCGTTGAGGAAGTTGGAATGTGTGAGTGGTTTGGAAGTCTCTGCTGAAGCCAGTTACGAGATTGCGCGTATGCAACCGGGTGGGTGTAAACCACTTCAATGGAGTCAATTGTGGTTCCAGGTGATGCCATCAAATCGAAGGTAACTGGAACGAGGTACTCTCCAAAAATCTGCACTCCACTGGTAATTGCCAGCGCATCCATAGTTGCCGATACGCCGCCCTCTAGAGAATTCTCGATTGGGACAACCGCGCGATCTGCGGAACTTGCCAAAACTGCGTCCAGCGCTTCGCGCACGCTGCCCACCGGAAGGAAACTGGCAGACTCCGAACCAGCTAGCTGCTTGGCAGCCATCTCGGTGAAGGTGCCGGCAGGGCCTAGGTAGGCGATGGTGAGCGGGTTTGACATGCCTCAAGATTAGGGCAGATGAGGCATTACCGACAGCAAAGTGATTCTTGATTGTTAGCTCTAGAGCTGCAAAATGGGATTGGTTCGCTATACCTTTTTCTAAAGACCCAAGCGAGGAAGCCATGCACGAGAGAGCCGGAACCCCTGCCAGAGCAGCTGACCTGGTTGACCTAGCCAAGCTGACAACCGCCTACTTTGAGCAAAAGCCGGACGTATCCTTAGCCTCCCAAAAAGTGACCTTTGGCACGTCCGGTCACCGCGGCAGCTCCCTCACCACCTCGTTTAATGAACAGCACATCCTGGCCATTACGCAGGCAATCGTGGAATACCGTCGAACTCAAAACATCCATGGCCCAATCTATGTTGGACGTGACACGCACGCGCTCAGCGAGCCGGCACAGCAGTCGGTGTTGGAGGTATTGGCTGGCAACGATGTGTTGGCCCTGATTGATTCCCACGATCGCTACACCCCAACTCCAGCGGTCTCCGTAGCGATAATCGATCACAACTCACAGCTACCACACGGCAGCGATGACCAGGCCGATGGCATCGTGATTACTCCCAGCCATAACCCGCCCCAAGATGGCGGAATCAAGTACAACCCACCGCACGGTGGACCAGCGGACTCTGATGCCACCGGCTGGATTGCCAATCGTGCAAATGAACTGATTCGCGCAGGGTTGGGAGAGGTGAAGCGCAAAGCCCCCGCGGCTCGCTACTTTGATTTCAGAGAAAACTATGTTTCCCAACTGGATCAGGTGCTGAAGCTCGATGAGATCCGAGGCTCCGATATTCGTATTGGTGCCGATCCACTAGGTGGAGCATCGGTGGATTACTGGCCCCTAATTGCAGAGCGCTATCGACTCAACCTTGAGGTCATCAATCCAATGGTTGATTACCAGTTTGGCTTTATGACTCTGGACTGGGATGGCAAAATCCGCATGGACTGCTCATCCGAGTTCGCCATGGCATCGCTAATTGAAAACAAGACCCGTTACGACATCTCCACCGGCAATGATGCCGATGCCGATCGGCATGGAATTGTGACCTCAGACTCGGGTCTGATGAACCCAAACCACTTCTTGGTCGCCGCTATCGATTACCTGTTTAAGGGAAGAGATGGTTGGGACGGCGAGGCTGCGGTGGGTAAAACTATGGTCTCCTCATCTTTGATAGACCGGGTAGTGGCAGCTAGCGGTCGCAGGCTCATCGAGGTGCCGGTTGGCTTTAAGTGGTTTGTGTCAGGCCTCTCACAAGGGACTCTCGGATTTGGCGGAGAAGAATCTGCCGGCGCATCCTTTCTCAGGCTCAATGGCCAGCCCTGGTCCACTGACAAAGATGGCCTGATTCTTTGCCTCTTGGCTGCCGAGATCGAGGCAGTTACCGGCTCGAGCCCGTCTGAACTTTATGCCGACATCACACGAGAATTTGGTGAGCCGCATTACCGAAGAGTAGATGCTCCAGCCAATCTGGAACAAAAGGCCGCCCTTGCAAAACTCAATGCGGACGATGTCTCAGTCAGCGAGTTGGCTGGTGAGCGAATCACCAACATTGAAACTGCTGCGCGCTCCGGTGGTTCACTCGGTGGCATCAAGGTCTCGACTAGCAATGCCTGGTTCGCCGCCCGACCTTCAGGCACCGAGGACGTCTACAAGATCTACGGAGAGTCTTTCAAGGGCGAGCAGCACCTCGAGCAAGTTTTGATGCAGGCTCAGTTGCTGGTGGATGAATCGATCTCTTCCAAGTAAAACTCGGCTGCCGAATAGCCCCAAAAATCTTCCAGCGTCTTCATTCCAGATTTGGAATACAGCGTGGCAACCTGCACGCCGACATATCTGAGGTGCCAAGGCTCATAGGTGTAGCCGGTGGTCGACGTGGTGTCTTTTTCGTATCGAATTATGAACCCGTGCCTCCAAGAATTTTCCGCCAGCCACTTTCCACCGACCGTATCCCCGAAGCACTGCATG
Source organism: Actinomycetota bacterium (assembly GCA_041180205.1). GTDB lineage: Bacteria > Actinomycetota > Actinomycetes > Actinomycetales > Microbacteriaceae > Aquiluna. The sequence continues at coordinate 7,584 of JBEGRX010000030.1, forward strand.
ATGGCGCAGCCTTGAGTGGGCACCGATACATCGACTGCCAAACCAGTTTGATGTTCCGAGTGGCCGGCTTTCGCACTTCGAATTAGGGCACCTGCCAAGCCATATTGATCAGTCTTGGACTTGAACAACTCTTGCTGGTAGTCAAAGGATCGGAATGCTGAGTTGACAAACAACTTGCCGGCACCAGCGTTCTTCATTTCCGCGGCCAAATTTTCCAGCGCGGTGGCTGCCTGGTCCGACAGCTCCAGGCCTCTGGAGTTGTCGATGTTTGTTGAACTCTTTATCTCGCGAAGGTTCACCGGTTTGTAATTCAAGGGTCTTAGCGGGCGTTGCTTGTTGACAATCACAAAGTCAGAGCCGCCCTGATCGGTGGCCAATCTTGTTTGATGAAATTTTGCCAGCGGCAGAGTCTTGGGAAGTTGCTCGCTAGCTCGCCTTTCATTAATGGCCTGTGCCACCAACTGGGGTTGGGGGGCGAATGCACCGGGTTGTGAAATCAGTGAAAAGCCAAGCGCGAGCAGCACAATAGGCGGAACAAACACAAAGAGTGGGTTCCTGACTAGAGGTCTAGACTTGGACACGAGTACCACCCTAAAACTTGGAGCGCCATTGACTACTAAATCAAAGCGGGAAGCCGCAAAAGAAGCTGCACAGTCAGGCGTAATGACCCCGAGACAAATCTGGTTGGTGCTGATCGGATTGATGTCTGGCATGTTCTTAGCTGCCCTGGACCAATCTGTCGTTGGAGCGGCGATGCGCACCATCGCGGATGATCTAGATGGTCTCTCGCTGCAGGCCTGGGCAACAACCGCATATTTGATTACCTCTACGGTTTCGACGCCGATCTATGGAAAACTCGGTGACCTGTTTGGTAGACGGCCGCTATTCCTGGTAGCGATTTTGATTTTTGTGATTGGCTCTGTCACCACTGGCTTTGCCACCACCATGTATGAACTGGCGGCCTTCCGTGCACTGCAGGGTATTGGTGCTGGAGGTTTGTTCTCGCTGGCGCTCACAATCGTGGCGGACATCGTGCCTCCAAGAGAGCGGGCAAAAT
>JBEGRX010000031.1:0-8635 GCA_041180205.1 Actinomycetota bacterium
ACATGCTGGCCGCAACCCTGCCAGGTGATCTTGTTGCATTCGTAACACATTGCCTGTGAGCACATAATCAAGTCCTTTGGTCTTTGAAACAAAAACACCCTACTACAAAATACCCCCAGGGGTATTATCTAGTGAGCACTTTTCTGCAGTCGCAACTCCACTAAGCCAGATTTGTATGCCTTGCTGGATTGCAGTTCAAACTGCTGGGAAACCTTGGATCCCTTGAAGAGCTTGACGCCACCCCCGAGGATATCCGGTGCGATAAATAACCGCAGCTCATCGATCAGGCCCATCACCAAAAGGGTGTCAACCAACATCGCCCCGCCCCCGATAAACAAATTTCCCGGATGCTTTTGCATGATGCTTTTCACCACCTCGCGCAGATCCCCAGCGATGAAGTAAAGATTTGGGATTTTCAACCCATCAAATTTCAAGGGCTGCTCGGTGAGCACATAGGTGGGCAAAATGCGTTCCATCTCTGGAATCGAATCAAGTTCAAACTCAAAGGTCTTGCGACCCTGCAGCATTGAGCCAGAGCCAGCAATGAGCTCCATCCAGCCAAAGTCTTCATCCGGTGAGAGGTACTTTTCGGCCCAGCTCATCTCTCCATCGGGGCCTGCCAGATAGCCATCGAGCGAGACAACACCGTAGAAGATTGTTTTTGCCATTGCCCCAGAATAGCCAAAAGCCCCCGATTGCTCGGGGGCTTTTGGGTAAAGCTTTAGCGGGCTGCGCTACCTTCTTGGTAGTCGTCGTCCTGCTTGATCCAGCTGAACAGCTTGCGCAGCTCGCGGCCGGTGGCCTCGATTGGGTGAGCCTCGCCCTTGGCGCGAAGCGCCTTGAACTCTGGAGCACCAGCATCCTGGTCATCGATGAAACGCTTTGCGAATGCACCGGTCTGGATGTCGGTTAGCACGTCCTTCATGCGGTCCTTGACCTCTGGGCCAATGACGCGTGGGCCGGAAACGTAGTCACCATACTCAGCGGTGTCGGAAACGCTCCAGCGCTGCTTGGCAATGCCACCCTCGTACATAAGGTCAACGATGAGCTTCAGCTCGTGGAGCACCTCGAAGTATGCGATCTCTGGCTGGTAACCAGCCTCGGTTAGGGTCTCAAAACCGTACATCACTAGCTGAGAGGCACCACCGCAGAGCACTGCCTGCTCACCGAATAGGTCGGTCTCGGTCTCCTCGGTGAAGGTGGTCTTGATGGTGCCGGCACGGGTTCCACCGATTGCCTTGGAGTAGGAAAGACCTACCTCCATTGCCTTGCCGGTTGCATCCTGCTCGACTGCGATTAGGTTTGGCACACCCTTGCCGGCGACATACTCGCGGCGAACTAGGTGACCTGGGCCCTTTGGAGCAACTAGGAATACGTCAACATCGCTCGGTGGGGTGATGAAGCCAAAGCGAATTGCGAAACCGTGACCAAACACCAGTGCATCGCCAGCCTGAAGGTTTGGAGCGATGTCATTGGTGTACAGGTCGCGCTGCTTTGGGTCCGGAGCGAGCACCACGATAACGTTTGCCCACTTCACTGCCTCACCAGGAGTCAGCACCTTTAGGCCCTGCTCGCTTGCTTTGGCGCGGGACTTGGATCCCTCTGGTAGACCAACTACGACGTCTACGCCGGAGTCCTTTAGGTTCAGTGCGTGAGCGTGACCCTGTGAGCCAAAGCCCAGCACGGCGACCTTACGGCCCTGGATGATGCTTAGGTCTGCATCCTTGTCGTAGAAGATTTCTGCCACTTTATTTCTTTCTCTGTTGGTTGATAGGAAAAGCTATTGGTTTAGCGAAGTACTTTTTCGCTCATCGACTTAGAGCCACGCGAGATCGCGATTGCTCCAGATTGAACTAGTTCTTTGATGCCGAATGGCTCTAGCACCTTTATGAACGCCTTGCACTTTGCTGAGTCGCCGGTGACTTCGATTACAACCGAGTCGCTCACAACATCAACAACTCGGGCTCTGAATAGCGTAACGGCTTCTAGCACCTGTGAGCGAGTTGACGCATCGGTTTTTACCTTGATCAACATGTGATCGCGGGCAATTGACGAGTCTTGTTCTAGCTCAACAATCTTTAATACGTTGATCAGCTTGTTGAGTTGCTTAGTCACCTGCTCCAGCGGTTGCCCATCTAGGCTCACCACTGCGGTGATGCGAGATAGCCCTTCGACCTCGGTGGTTCCCACCGCAAGCGATTCAATGTTGAAGCCGCGACGTGCAAACAGTGCCGCCACGCGGGTCAGAATTCCGGGACGGTCTTCAACCAAAAGTGAGAGTACGTGCTGAGACATTCTTTACTCCTCCCCATCCCAGATTGGAGCCGCGTCACGGGCATACTGCACCGCATCGTTTGAAACACCAGCCGGAACCATTGGCCACACCATGGCGTCGCGACCGACGATGAAATCAATTACCACCGGGCGGTCATTGGTTTCAATCGCCAACTTGATGGCGGCGTCGATCTCTTCTTCCTTCTCGACGCGAATCGCGAGGCAACCGTAGGCATCTGCGAGTTTGACGAAGTCTGGAATCATCACGGTGTCGGTTCCGGTGTGCAGATCAGTGTTCGAGTAGCGCTCGTTGTAGAACAGTGTCTGCCACTGACGAACCATGCCCAAGGACGAGTTGTTGATGATCGCAACCTTGATTGGAATGTTGTTGATCGCGCAGGTTGCCAGCTCCTGGTTGGTCATCTGGAAGCAACCATCGCCATCAATCGACCAAACCAAACGCTCCGGCTGAGCAACCTTGGCGCCCATGGCAGCTGGAACCGAGTAACCCATGGTTCCGGCTCCACCAGAGTTCACCCAGGAGTTTGGCCGCTCATACTTGATGAACTGTGCCGACCACATCTGGTGCTGGCCAACACCTGCGCAGTAGATGGCCTCAGGGCCCGATAGTTCACCAATGCGCTTGATGACGGTTTGCGGTGCGAGCTTGCCATCGTCTAGGTCCACATATCCAAGTGGGTAACGCTCCTTGAGACCGTTTAGGAACTGCCACCAAGAACCAAAGTCAGGCTTTTTGCCACCGAGTTGCTTTTCCAACTCGGCAATCAGCATCGCGATTACCACCTTGGCATCGCCCACGATTGGCACATCGGCGTGACGGATCTTGCCAATCTCAGCAGGGTCAATGTCAACGTGAATCACCTTGGCACCGGGAGCAAAACTCTTCACATCTCCCGTTACTCGGTCATCAAAGCGAGCGCCCAAGGTGATCAAAAGATCTGCCTTCTGCAAGCCGGTCACCGCTGGCACGGTGCCGTGCATGCCAGGCATGCCTAGGTGGTTTGGGTGAGAGTCTGGGAACGCTCCGCGAGCCATCAATGTGGTGGTAACTGGTGCGCCAACCAGCTCAACCAAACGTGCGAGTTCGGCGTGAGCTCCAGCGCGAATCACACCGCCACCGACATAGAAAATTGGCTTGTGAGAGGCCAGGATCATCTCGGCCGCTGCCTGCACCTGCTTACCGTGCGGGTCAGTTACTGGCTTGTAGCCAGGAAGATCGACCTTAGGTGGCCAGGAGAATTCAAATTTCTTGTTCTGGGCATCCTTGGCAACGTCGACCAAAACCGGACCGGGACGACCGGTGGTTGCCAGCTCATAGGCTGCTGCCATGGTGCCTGGGATATCTGCCGGATCGGTAACCAAGAAGCTGTGCTTGGTAATCGGCATGGTGATACCGACGATGTCTGCTTCCTGGAAAGCATCGGTTCCAATTGCGTGCGAGTTCACCTGGCCGGTGATTGCCAGCATCGGAACCGAGTCCATCATCGCGTCCATGATTGGGGTGACCAAGTTGGTGGCACCCGGGCCACTAGTCGCGATGCAAACCCCCAACTTGCCGCTAGCGGCGGCATAACCCTCGGCTGCGTGACCCGCACCCTGTTCGTGACGAACCAAGATGTGACGGATCTTTTTGCTGTCCATCAGTGGGTCATAGGTCGGAAGAATTGCGCCACCTGGCAAACCGAAGACAGTGTCAACACCGAGCATCTCTAGCGAGCGGATGATGGCCTGTGCTCCGGTGAGCATTTCCTTAGACATAAGTCCTTCTTCGTTCGTGATGTGCAACTAACCGCAGTAGGCACCTTCTGCGGCGGAGTGCACAAGCTTGGAGTACTTTGCGAGAACACCGCGGGTGTAGCGCGGTGGCAGCGGCTGCCATTCAGTCTTTCGGCGAGCCAACTCTTCATCGTCGACCAGTAAGTCAAGCGAACGAGCTTTGATGTCAACCCGAATCAGGTCTCCATCACGCACCAGGGAAATCGGTCCACCATCGGTGGCCTCTGGAGCAATGTGTCCGATACATAGGCCGGTTGTGCCGCCCGAGAATCGTCCGTCTGTCAATAGTAGGACATCTTTGCCCAAACCGGCACCCTTAATTGCACCGGTGATGGCAAGCATCTCGCGCATTCCAGGGCCACCCTTGGGTCCCTCGTAACGAATCACTACTACATCGCCAGCTTTGATCTCGCCACGCGATAGCGATTCCATGGCTGCAGCCTCACGCTCGAAGACTCGAGCCGGTCCTTCAAAGAAGGCAAGGTCGAAGCCGGCTGTCTTCACAACGGCACCCTCTGGAGCAATCGTTCCTTGCAGCACGGCGATGCCGCCGTCTTTGTGAATTGGGTTGTCCATGGCGCGAATGATCTTGCCGTCTGGGTCCGGTGGGTTGATGTCCGCCAGGTTCTCGGCCACGGTCTTGCCGGTAACGGTTAGGCAGTCACCGTGAATCAAACCGGCATCCAACAGTGCCTTCATTACCACTGGAACACCACCGACTCGGTCAACGTCGTTCATCACGTACTGACCGAATGGCTTTAGGTCACCCAAGTGAGGCACCTTGTCGGCAATCCGATTGAAATCAGAGAGCTTGAGGTCAACCTCAGCTTCACGTGCAATCGCAAGCAGGTGCAGCACGGCATTGGTGGAACCACCAAATGCCATCAGGACCGCAATTGCGTTCTCGAATGCCTTCTTGGTCAAAATCTTTCTGGCGGTGATGCCCTTGGCGATTAGATTCACCACTGCCTCACCGGAGCGGTGAGCCCAGGCATCGCGGCGACGGTCTGCCGAAGGTGGGGAAGCCGATCCCGGCAGGCTCAGCCCGAGCGCCTCACCGATGGAAGCCATGGTGTTTGCGGTGTACATACCGCCGCAGGCACCCTCACCCGGACAGATGGCGCGCTCAATGCGGTCGACATCTTCCTGGCTCATCTTGCCTGCCTTGCAGGCACCGACTGCCTCAAAGGCGTCGATGATGGTCACTTGCTTCTCGGTGCCATCGGAGAGCTTTACCCAACCCGGGGCAATCGACCCGGCGTAGAGGAAGACCGAGGCCAAATCCAAACGAGCAGCCGCCATCATCATGCCCGGCAGTGACTTATCGCAACCGGCCAGCAGCACCGAGCCATCCAGTCGCTCTGCTTGCATAACGGTCTCCACCGAGTCGGCGATTACCTCGCGGGAAACCAGCGAAAAGTGCATGCCCTCGTGACCCATAGAAATGCCGTCGGAGACGGAAATGGTTCCAAACTCAAGCGGGTAGCCCTTGGCTGCGTGCACGCCCATCTTGGCAGCATCGGCAAGTCGATCGAGCGAGAGGTTGCAAGGGGTTACCTCGTTCCAGGAGGATGCCACACCAATCTGAGGCTTCTCCCAGTCCTCATCTCCCATTCCGACCGCACGAAGCATGCCGCGTGCGGCTGCTCTTTCAAGGCCATCAGTAACTACGTGGGAGCGAGGTTTCATCGAGTTAGGCATGGTGCAAGTCTAACTGCAAGAGCTAGTAGCCTAGAAGGGTGGAAAGCCAAGATACGACCAAGGTCCCTACCGGGCTAACCCTTTACTCGCTGGCAGCTCATCGAGCTAGCAAAGAGGTGATCTACAGCTACTCCACATCTTTCGGCATGGCAACCCGGTTGCTCTCTAAGGCGGTTAGGCATCACGTCGAAAATATTTATGCCCTGGTTAGGGTGGCCGATGAGATTGTGGATGGCTCGGCCGCCGAGGCGCAGGCTAATGGTGCCGACCTGGATCCCGAAGCTGAGCTCAACGTATTTGAGCAGGAGACCTACCGGGCGATGCAGCTTGGCTTCAGCACCAATTTGATCATTCACGCCTTTGCGATCACCGCTCGCGAGGTGGGCATCAGCAAAGACATCGTGGAGCCATTTTTCTACTCAATGCGGCAAGATCTCACCGAGACCGAGCACGATCAGGCCTCCTTTGACTCTTACGTTTATGGCTCTGCGGAAGTGGTTGGTCTGATGTGCCTGGCTGCTTTTGTGCACGGCGAGAGCTACACCAAAGAGCAAAAGGTCGCTCTGGTCAAAGGTGCTAGAGCCTTGGGCAGCGCCTTTCAAAAGGTGAATTTCCTGCGCGATCTCAGCGCCGACTTCAAGCGTTTGGGCCGCAGCTACTTTCCAAACGTCAACGTCTCTAATTTTGATGAATCCACCAAGGCTCGCCTAGTTGCAGACATCAGTTCCGACCTTGAGGTCAGCGCTAAATCACTTCCGCTGCTACCAAAATCCGCTAGACCTGCGGTAACCGCAGCGCAACTGTTGTTCACCGAGCTAAACCACAAAATCGGAAATACCGAGGCTAAGAATTTGATTGAAACTCGAATCAGCGTCGGTAATTTCAAGAAGTTATGGCTGCTGGCCAAGTCTTTCTTAGGAGCAAAACCATGAGCCAAAAAACCGCAATCGTAATTGGCGGTGGCATCGCTGGTCTATCAACTGCCGCACTGCTTGCAAAGACTGGCATGAAGGTAAAGCTGTTCGAGGCTCGAGAGGGCCTAGGCGGTCGTGCCTACCTGTGGGAAAAGGACGGCTTCCGCTTTGATATGGGCCCGAGCTGGTATTTGATGCCAGATGCCTTCGAGCAGTTTTACAACCTGATGGGCACCACTGCGGCACAGGAGCTCGACCTGGTTCGCCTGACTCCGGCATACCAAACCCGTAACGAGGACCTGGGTGACCGCTTGGTGATGAGCGAGCAACTGCCCGAGATCAAAGCCCTCTTCGAGTCAATCGAACCCGGCAGTGGTGAGCAACTGCAGCGCTACCTGGATAGCGCCGAAGAAGCGTATGACCTATCAATCAAGCACTTCCTGTACACCAACTTCAAAGACCTCAGAAGCTTTTTGCACCCTGACGTCTTGGCCAAGCTGGGCAAATTCCTAAAGCTACTCACCACCTCGCTCTATGACTTCTCGGGGCAGTTCGTGAAAGACGAGCGCCTCAAGAAAATGTTGAACTTCCCAGCTGTGTTTCTTGGTGCATCGCCATACAACACTCCTGCCATGTATCACCTGATGACCCACGTTGATATGAATCAGGGCGTCTTTTACCCGCAGGGTGGTTTTTACACCCTGATCGAATCGGTGGCCCGCCTTGCCAAAGAGCACGGTGCCGAGATTCATACTTCGTCCCCGGTGAGCAAGATTTTGACCGAGGGCGGAAAGGCGGTTGGTGTTCAGGTTGGCGAAGCCGAGTACCGAGCCGATGTGGTGGTTGCGAGCGCCGACCTGCACTTTGTCGAGACCAAATTGCTTGAGCGCAAGCATCAGTCCTTCCCGCAGTCTTGGTGGGACAAGCGAGTGCCGGGACCATCTGCCCTCCTTATGTATCTGGGGGTCAAGGGCAAGATCGATCAGCTAGATCACCACACGCTTTTGTACACCAAGGATTGGGGCAAGAACTTCGCCAAGGTCTTCCGCAAAGCGGATGGCAAGTCTGAAGTGCCAGACCCAGCCAGCCTCTACATCTGCAACCCTTCCAAAACTGACCCATCGGTTGCTCCTGAGGGCATGGAAAACATCTTCGTGTTGGTTCCAGCAGCCGCCGATGTTGGCATTGGCGGTTCTGGTGATGAGGGCTTTGAAGCAGCTGCCGACAAAGTGATAGATCAGATTGCGCAGTGGTGCGAGATTCCAGACCTGAAGGAGCGAATTGTGGTTCGCAGAACTATGGGTCCACGCGATTTCCAAAACGATCTAAATGCCTGGAGCGGCACCGCGCTTGGCATGGCACACACGCTCAGACAGAGCGCCTTCTTCAGACCAAAGAACTACTCCAAAAAGCTAAAGAACCTGTTCTACGTTGGCCACAACACCATTCCGGGTATTGGCTTACCAATGTGTTTGATCGGTGCTGAGCTGGTCTACAAGCACCTCACCGATGACCGAAGCTCCGGACCGATCAAGGGCGAACTCAAGCCAGTGAAGACCTGGAAAGGCTTGGCTTGATCCTTTATCTCTTAGCCCTAGCCGTATCCCTTTTGGGTGTGGGGCTAATTGATTTCAAGCACAAGCTCGCGCTGTTTACCCAGCCGCTCAGAACCCTGGCAACGCTCACCATTGCCGTGGTGGTCTTTTTGATTTGGGATTTGGTGGGGATCGCTCAGGGCATTTTCTTTCGAGGCTCGGGACCTTATCTCACCGGAATCACCCTCGCACCGGAACTGCCCATCGAAGAGCTGTTCTTCCTTACTCTTTTGAGCTACACGATTTTGATCGCCTACCTGGGGTTCGCTAAATGGCGCAAGAGTTGAGCTATCTGAGCATTGCCCTGCCCCCGGTATTGCTGGCGGGCCTAATTGCAATCCTGTTCCGGAGGCG